>CAUJGI010000838.1 GCA_963169155.1 Chloroflexota bacterium | reverse complement strand
ACCGGTTCTACCGCGTATTCGATGGCCGCTGGTGGGCCGCTCTTGCCGCCCCAGCTGCCTAACTTTGTCGTTGTGCCTGTGGCACCCCATCTCACCTTCGACCGGGCCATCATTTTTCATGAACAGGCCGAAATTGCCATTACGGTGCATATGGACCATCACGCTTACCTGACGCCCGACGGCACCGACGGCATTTTGCTGGAAGATGAAGATGTGGTGTTGGTGACTAAGTCGGAAAACAGCTGCAAATTTGCCCGCGTGGAAAGTTCCGGCTATTTTTACCGGCGGCTCATGGGCCGCTTAGGTCATTCAAGATAATCGCAGAGGCGTTGCAATGTAGAGACGTTGCATTGCAACGTCTCTACGGATTTGGTGTAAATTTTTATGGAAATACAAGATCCCCGGCTGCGTTCGCTGCTGCGGCAGGCTGACAGAGTAACCGATTCTGGCAAGCGTGCGGCGGCTGAACAGCTTTACCGGCAAATTATTGATGAAGCGCCTGAGGTGGCGGAGGCGTGGTATGGCCTGGGCCGGGTGACGGCCGTTCCCACCGATCAAGAAGCCGCTTACGAAAAAGCCGTGACGCTGAAGCCCGACTATGCTCCGGCCGTGCGCGCCTTGGCAGAACTGCGCGGCGAATCGGTGCCCGCCTGGGCTGAAGTGCCAGAGGTCGATGACGAAGCCGAGGCAGCGATTTCTGAGCCGCCAGTGGCAGCATCGGTGGCTACGGCCGTTCCCGCCACCGACCGCTACGAACTGGTGTGCTACCGCCATCCCAACCGGCCCACTTCGCTGCGCTGCTACAACTGCGGCAAACCGATCTGCAGCAGCTGCGCCGTTAAAACGCCGGTTGGTTACAGCTGCCCGGACTGCATTCGCGAGAAAGAAGACGTCTTTTTTAACGCCAGGCCGCTCGATTACATCATCGCCCCGGCCATTGGCCTGGTGCTGAGCCTGATCGCTGGTTATCTGGTGTCCCGTTTTGCCCTGGGCGGCGGTTTTTTCACCTACTTCATCATGCTTTTTGTGGGCGGCGTGGCGGGGCGGTTTATTGGCCAGCTCAGCCAGCAGGCCATCGGGCGGCGGCGCGGCCGTTATCTGCCGCAGGTGATGGTGGCCATGCTCATTTTGGGAACGGCCGTCTGGCTGGTGCCATACCTTTTGTTGGGTGGGTTATCCAGCCTGTTTCTTTTTCTTGGCCCCGGTATTTTCCTGTTTGTTGCTGGCGGGGCTTTATATGCCTACATGAAATAGTCGAAGCGGAGACGGGAGTAAAAAGAAGCACTTTTCACTTTTTACTTTTGCCTTCTCACTCTTCCATCTCCGCGCCAAAAACCTATGTTAACAGAACTCTACATTCGAAATTTTGCTATTATCGACGAGCTGCGCCTTCACTTTCACAGCGGCTTTAACGTACTGACGGGTGAAACGGGCGCGGGTAAGTCCATCATTTTAGACGCCGTAATGCTGATGTTGGGCGGGCGGGCCGACACCATGTTGGTGCGGTCGGGGGCCGGGGAGGCGTACGTTGAGGCCACCTTTACCCTGTCTGACGAACTGAAGCAGATTGTGGCCCCCATCTTGGAAGCCGAAGGGCTGGATGCCGAAGCGGAAGAACACGGCGACGCGGTATTGCTTTCCCGCGAGCTGCGGCTGAACGGCCGTAACATTTGTCGGGTCAACGGCCGTACCGTCAACCTTTCCGTCTTGCGCGATGTAGCCGAGCCGCTCATCGACATTCATGGCCAGGGTGAACACCTTTCCCTGCTTCAGCCGCGCTCCCATTTGCCGCTGCTGGATTCCTACGCCGGGGTCCAGGGGGAACGCGCCGCGCTAGCCAAAGAAATCACGGCGCTTATGGAAATCCAGCGGGAGCTGGCTGACCTGCGCCTGAACGAACGGATGCTGGCCCAACGGGCCGATATGCTGCGCTTCCAGATCGAAGAAATTGAAGCGGCCAAGCTGGTGGATGGTGAAGAAGAGGAACTGCGCGCCGAGCGCACCCGTCTGGCCAATTCGGAACAGCTGATGAAAGCCGCGTCCGAGGCGGTGAACCTGCTCACCGGCATGGACGACGAGACCCAGGCTGTGGCCGACATGCTGGGCCAGGCCGAGCGCTCCCTCATCCAGCTCACCCGCTACGACGAAACGAAGGGGCCGCTGCTGGAGCGGCTGCAAGGGCTGATTTACCAGCTCACCGAGGTCTCGTCGGAGCTGCAAAGCTACCTGGATGAGGTGGAGTACAACCCCAGCCGACTCGATTTTGTCGAGGAGCGGCTGGAGCTGATCAACATGCTCAAGCGGAAGTATGGCGAGAGCATTCCCCTCATTCTGGCGCTGCGCGACCGGGCCAAAAAGGACCTGACGCGCATCGACAACAGCGAAGAGCGCATTGCCGAACTGGTGAAAACTGAGGACAGCTACTTGCGCCGCTGTGGCGAAATGGCCCTGGCGCTGTCCAAAAAGCGGCAGGCGGCGGCGGCACGATTGGGAACGGCCGTAGTCACCCAGCTCGCCGACTTGCAGATGGATGGCGCAAAATTTGAAGTGCAGTTTGAACGAACACCGCAAGCCGACGGCCTTTACGTCGAGGGTCAACGCGTGGCTTTCGACAAAACCGGCTTTGACCAGGCCGAATTCCTCATCTCCACCAACCCCGGCGAACCACTCAAGCCGATGGTCAAAGTGGCCAGCGGCGGTGAAACGGCGCGGCTCATGCTGGCGCTTAAAACGGCGCTGGCCCAGGTGGACCAAACGCCCACGCTCATCTTCGACGAAATCGACCAGGGCATTGGCGGCCGCGTGGGGGATGTGGTGGGGCGCAAATTGTGGAGCTTAACGGCCGTTGCCGACCATCAAGTTATCGTCGTTACCCACCTGCCGCAGCTGGCGGGCTACGGCGACGTGCATTTCCACGTCAGCAAGGCCCAGGCCGACGGCCGTACCACCACCCGCATCAAGGCGCTGGAGGGCGACGGCCGTATCCAGGAACTCGCCGCCATGCTGGGTACTCAGGGCGACCACGCCGTCGGTGGCGCGGAATCGATTTTGGCGCTGGCGAATGGGACAAAAACGGCCGTGAAAGCGAAGTAATTGGGTAATTGAGTAATTGGTTTGGTGCCCAGAAATTTGGGTGGTTAGCCAGGAATATAATCAAAGATTTCGCAGATTTGCCAGATTTCATAATCTTTTCAATCTACGTAATCTGCTGATAAAAAAGTTCCGCTATTAAGTCGCAGCCAAATTACTCAATTACTGAATTACCAATTACCTTTCTCTCCTCCAACTTCTCCAAAATCACCTTCTTCATCCCCATTTCCAGCAGGCCGGGAAAGAGATGACCGGCTAATCCCATCAGTTTGTTGGCTCGGCCGGGAATCAGACGGGTCTGGCCTACCTGTTCGGCACGGAAGATGGCGGCGGCCAGGGTTTCGGGGGGCATACGGCCGTCTTCCCTGCTGTTGTCTGGGCTGTAGCGGCGGGCGTGGGCCGTGCGCACCGGGCCAGGGAAGACGGTGAGGCAGTGGCCGCCGCGCCACGCAGCGCGCAGGCTGCGGGCGTAGTTGGCCAGGCCATCCTTGCTGGCGGCATAGGCCGCCGCTCCCGGATAGCTGGCAAAATAAGAGAGCGACGACAAAAAGACGAAGCTGGCGTCTGGCGCGAGCCAGTTTTGCCGGAATAATTCGGCCGTGAGCCAGAGCGGCGCGTGCAGATTCAGGTGCAGTACCGCCAGCTGCCGGGCCAGCGGCACCCCCTCAAAGCGCCCCACGGCGCTGATGCCCGCGTTGTGAATGACGCACCTGAACGGGGCAAACGGAGCCAGCTGCGGCAAGATGGCGGCCAATCCGGCCCGGCTGCTTAAATCCCCCAACACAAACGCGGCCTGGCCGCCCTGTGCTTCGATGTCGGTGCGGGTTTGGGCGGCTTTTGCGTCGTCAACGTCCAGCCCGAGGATGCGGTAGCCCGCCCGGGCGTAACGCAGCGCCAGCGCCCGGCCAATGCCGTCGGCGGCCCCGGTGATGAGGCAGGTGGGTGTGGTAGCTGGCTGAGTTGGTTGGCTGCTAAGCGGTGTGGCGCTTTTTTGCAGGAGGGGGTCGAGTAGGAT
>CAUJGI010000837.1 GCA_963169155.1 Chloroflexota bacterium | reverse complement strand
CAGCCCGCCAATGCGGTCCGCCCGCTCAAAGACGGTGACGTGGTGCCCGGCCTTGTTTAGCTCGTCGGCCGCCGCCAGCCCAGCCGGCCCGGAACCAATCACCGCCACCGTTTTGCCGGTGCGGTGGGACGGCACGTTGGGCGTCACCCAGCCCTCGTCAAAGGCGCGTTCGATGATGGCAAACTCAATCTGCTTGATCGTCACCGCCGGGTCGTGAATGCCCAGGGTGCAGGCCGCTTCACACGGCGCGGGGCAAACCAGCCCGGTAAATTCGGGGAAGTTGTTGGTGCGGCTAAGCCGTTCGTACGCCTCGCGCCACAGCCCGCGATACACCAAATCGTTCCACTCCGGGATGAGGTTGTTGATCGGGCAACCAGAGGTCATGCCGTTCAAAATCGTCCCTTTGTGGCAAAACGGAATGCCGCAGTCCATACAGCGCGCCGCCTGCTGGTTCAGCCGCATCTCCGGCAAATGCAGGTGGATCGGCTCCCAATCGTGCAGGCGCTCGGTCAACGGCCGTTCCCCCGCCGCCTCTCGCTTAAACTCTAAAAATCCTGTTGGCTTGGCCATAATCCCCTCCGGGGTGGGAAAGTGTTCAAGTATTCCAGTGTCAGGTGTTCACGTAGAAACTTGAACACCTGAAAACCTAAAAACCTGATCACCTGATCACTTACTTACATCTTCACCAACTGCTGCTGGCTCACCTTAAACGCTTCCATCGCCAGAGCGTCACCCGTCAGGTCGCTGTCGTGGCGGACCTGGTTAAACGCTTGCAGCATCAGCTTGTAGTCGCGCGGCATCACCTTGACAAAGTGGCGCACCACGTTGTCCCACATGCACAAAATTTTCCAGGCCAGGTCGCTGTGCGTGGCCTGGGCGTGGGCAAAAATCATTGCCTCCAGCTCGTCAATGTCGGCGGCGCTGCTGACCGGTTCCAGGTCCACCATTTCGCGATTGCACCGCTCGTGGAAACGGCCGTCCCAATCCAGCACATACGCCACCCCGCCCGACATACCCGCGGCAAAGTTGCGCCCCGTGCGGCCCAAAACCACCACCCGGCCGCCCGTCATGTATTCGCAGCCGTGATCACCCACACCTTCCACAACGGCCGTTGCCCCCGAATTGCGTACGCCAAATCGCTCACCCGCCACGCCGCGAATGAACGCCGTGCCGCCCGTCGCCCCGTACAGCGCCACGTTGCCGATGATGATGTTTTGCTCGGCGGCAAACGTCACTTCTTCCGGCGGATAAATTTCCAGCTTGCCCCCAGACAGCCCCTTGCCCACGTAATCATTGGCATCACCCGCCAGCTCAAGCGTCAGCCCCTGCGGGATAAACGCGCCAAAGCTTTGCCCCGCCGAGCCGTTGAACTTGAGGCGAATCGTGTCTTCGGCCAGGCCAAACATGCCGTGGCGACGGGTGATCGCGCTGCCCAGGGTGGTGCCCACGGTGCGGTGCTCGTTGCCGATGAGGAACTCGCCGCGCACCGAGGTACCGTCTTCCAGGGCAGGCTGGCAGGTGTCGAGCAGCATCAACTGGTCTAGCGTTTCTTCCAGGCCGTGATCTTGGGGGTGTTTACGGCCGTTTGCCAGCAAATGCCCCACGTTCTCCGTCTCATTGGGACGGTACAAAACCGGCGTCAGGTCGATGCCCTGCAATTTCCAATGGTTGATCGCCTCACTCACCTCCAGCCGGTCGGTGCGCCCCACCATCTCGTCGATGGTGCGGAAGCCCAGCTCGGCCATAATTTCGCGCATGTCCTGGGCAATGAACTGCATAAAGTTCACCACGTGCTGCGGATCGCCCGTAAAGTTTTTGCGCAGCTCCGGATTTTGCGTGGCCACGCCCACCGGGCAGGTGTCCAGATGGCACACCCGCATCATGATGCAGCCCAGCGACACCAGCGGCGCGGTGGCAAAGCCATATTCCTCCGCTCCCAGCAAAGCAGCGATGACCACATCCCGCCCGGTTTTGAGCTGACCATCGGTTTCCACCACCACGCGGTTGCGCAGGCCGTTGAGCAGCAGCGTCTGGTGTGTTTCGGCCACGCCCAGCTCCCACGGCAAGCCCGCGTGTTTGATGCTGGTTTGCGGCGACGCGCCCGTACCGCCATCGTGCCCGCTGATGAGAATGACGTCGGCATGACCCTTGGCCACCCCGGCAGCAATCGTGCCCACGCCCACTTCAGAGACGAGCTTCACGTTAATGCGCGCCTGCGGATTGGCGTTCTTGAGGTCAAAAATAAGCTGCGCCAAATCCTCAATCGAGTAAATGTCGTGGTGCGGCGGTGGGGAGATAAGCCCCACGCCGGGGGTGGAGTGGCGCACGCGGGCAATCCACGGGTACACCTTGCGCCCGGGCAGCTGGCCGCCTTCACCCGGCTTGGCCCCCTGCGCCATCTTGATCTGGATTTCCTGCGCTTCGGTGAGGTATTGGCTGGTGACGCCAAAACGGCCGCTTGCCACCTGTTTAATCGCCGAATTGCGCGAATCCCCATTTTTGTCTGGCGTATAGCGGGCCGGATCTTCGCCCCCCTCGCCCGTGTTGCTCTTGCCACCGATGCGGTTCATGGCAATCGCCAGCGCCTCGTGCGCCTCTTTGCTGATCGAGCCGTAAGACATCGCCCCGGTCTTGAAGCGGTGGCAAATCGATTCCACCGATTCCACTTCGTCCAGCGGTACCGGCTGGCCCGCATTTTTGAACTGGAGCAGCCCGCGCAGCGTGGCAAACTGCTGCGACCGGTCGTTGACGTCGGCGGCGTATTTTTTGTAGGTGGCGTAATCGCCGTGGCGCACGGCGTGCTGCAAATGGTGTACCGTGGTGGGGTTAAACAGGTGGTACTCCCCTTCTTCGCGGAACTGGTATTTGCCCCCGGCGGGCAGGGCGCTGCTTTGGTTGTGCGACGGCCGTTTCGGGAAAGCCTGCTCGTGCCGCATTTGCACTTCTTTGGCCACCAGGTGAATGTCTGACCCCTGAATGCGGCTGGGCGTGCCGGTGAAATAGGTGGCCACCAGGTCAGAGTGCAGCCCCAGCGCCTCAAAAATTTGGGCACCCCGGTAGCTTTGGATGGTGGAGATGCCCATCTTGGACAAAATTTTCACCACGCCGTTGACCACCGCCTTGATGTACTGCTTCTCGGCTTGGTAATACGGCACGTCGGTGAGCAGCTGCTTGCGGATGAGGTCGCGCAGGGTGGCGTAGGCCA
>CAUJGI010000836.1 GCA_963169155.1 Chloroflexota bacterium | reverse complement strand
GCCCTCAAATAATCCTCAAAATCTCTCCGATCTCAGCGACGGAGTCGCCACCTCCCCAATCTCTGCGTCCTGTAACAGGTCAAAAAACAAGAAAGATGGCGTTCGTCGCTTCGCCCTCAAATAATCCTCAAAAATCTCTGCGATCTCAACGACGAAGTCGCCATCTCCCCAATCTCTGCGTCCCTTCTCCCTAGTCAGCCAGGTCGGACGCGATTTCTAGCTCACCTTCTACGGCCGCTTGCCTGGGCCGGATACGATGGTGTTTCGGTACCGTCACCGTTTCGGCCACAATCGCCTGTGTCCCCTTGATGTTCAGCTGGTCAAAGAGGAACTCGAACTGCTCCTGCAGCACCTGACCCAACTGCGCCTGCGCCGCGGCAGGCAAATCCCACCACTGCTGCTTCAGCGGCCCAAGCGCCCGTTTACGCTCCTGGTACAGGAACTGATCTTCCGTCTGATCGGCCTTCTGCTTGAAGTTGGTGCGCACGTAGTCGTACGCCGCCGCCACCATCTCTTTGGGGGCATGGTCGTAAAGGATGTTCTGGAAACCGGTGGCCAGGTGGATTTCTACCGTGCCCACTTCGGGGAATTTGTTAAAGGCATTCGCGGGCAGCGTAGAAGCGCCATGCTGCACCGCCCCACCAATGCCATAGGCGTCCCGGGCGGCCGCGCTGAGGGCACGCAGCGTTTCAAAATCGACCTTCACCTGGGCGAGGGTACCGTCTGCCAGCACCACCCCACCGTGGCTGGTGCCCGTCTGTACCGAGATTTTGGAGATTCCTTCCAGGCGACCCAGCTCACGTCGGTAGCCCTGCATAAAGGCGTGCAGCTCCTCGACGGTGGAGTTTTTGTGCCCCACCTCACCAATTTCACCACCAAGCGAGATGGTTATGCCCTGGGGTTCCAGCTCGCGGGCGCAGCGGGTCAGTTCAGCGCAGAGGGAGTAGTTGAGCCGCTGCTGCTCGTCCAGGCTGGGGAAGCTCAGGTCCACCAGAGTCGAAGTATCGATGTCGATGTTGTAAAAACCGGCAGCGATGGCTTCTTTCATCAAATCTTTAACGGCTTGCAGTTCCTTATCGGGATCAGCCTGGTAGCCCTTGGCCGACACCTGGAAATGGTCGCCCTGGACAAACAGCGGGCCACGAAAGCCTTCTTTAATGGCCGCGCCGATGAGGGAGGTGACGTATTCATACGGCCGTTGCCCCGTATAGCCAATTTCTGAGCGAGCAATCTCCATCAAGATAGCGCCCGCATCGTACTTCTGCGCCGCGCGGAAGATGGCCCGTGCCGTGTTGTAGTTCATGCCGCGCACGTTGATCGCCGGGACGGTAAAGCTATGCGGTACGTCGCCGCGGCCAATGGCCATGTACAGTTCGTGAATGGAAGCAGGACAGATGCCCAGCGCCTGGCCCAACTCCCACAACAGCCAGCGCGCGGTATCTCGCACCAGACCTTCGGCGAAGACGGCTGTATACACCACATCATCCACCTTCGCCTTCAACGCCGCTTCGTCGATCACCGTTACCCGGCTGCCGTCAACCTGCACGCCATCCGCCACATGATCCAGCAATGTCTCCACAGAATTTAAAGCTTTCATTCGGTTTTCTCCTTCTGATGAACCAGCAAGAACACCAGACTATTGCAGTTACTACCTGTTGCAAAGGCGCTTTCCAGGCGTCCTTTTGTTATAATCAAGTGACCTCTATCATAACACGAACTCCCACTGGAAACGGCCGCAAACATAACAAATAGTATAGAGGAGCAGGCAAAGTGTGAAGCCATTACAATGCACGGGAAAAGGTTGTGATGTTTGTCACATTCCGCCTCAAGGACAGAAAGGGTATGCTGTCGGGGGCAAATCAGGCCCGATAAAGTAACTCATTTCTCGATATCAACTGAGTATTTTCCCGAGGAAAAACCGCCCTGGCGCGGGCTTCACTCGCAGGTGAGCAGTACCCTATGAAACGAATTGGTGTTTTTACAAGCGGCGGTGACGCCCAGGGCATGAACGCGGCAGTTCGCGCCGTGGTGCGTATGGCGCTGGACAAAGATGTAGAAGTTTATGCCATCTATGAAGGCTATCAAGGCATGGTGGATGGCGGCAGCAAGATTCGCCCGATTGGCTGGAACGACGTCGGCGGGATTTTGCACAAAGGCGGCACCGCGATTGGTTCCGCCCGCTGCGCGCAATTTCGCGAACGGGTAGGCCGTCTCCAGGCTGCCCATAACCTCCTGGAACACGAAATCGAAGCGCTGGTGGTCATTGGCGGGGACGGCAGCCTGACCGGCGCGCAGCTGCTCTACACCGAGTGGGCTGGCCTGGTGAATGAACTGGTCGAAAATGGCCAAGTCAGCCAGGAGTTGGCCGACCGGCATCAACATCTGGCCATCGCGGGCATCATCGGCTCTATCGACAACGACATGTACGGCTCGGACGTTACCACCGGGTCCGACACCGCGCTGCACCGCATCGTCGAAGCTACTGACGCCATCTCCAGCACGGCCGCCAGCCACCAGCGCATCTTCGTGGTGGAGGTGATGGGCCGCCGCTGCGGCTACCTGGCGCTCATGGGGGCGATGGCTGGTGGGGCCGACTGGGTCTTCATCCCGGAAAATCCGCCCGACATTGACAATTGGGAAGAAAAGATGTGCCAGGTGCTGCACCTGGGGCGCGAAGCGGGCCGCCGCGACATCATTGTGATGGTGGCCGAAGGGGCGCAAGACCGGTACGGGCAGCCCATCACCAGTGACCGGATCAAGCATGTTTTGGAAGAGCGCCTGGGCGAAGAGACACGCGTGACGGTGCTGGGGCACGTGCAGCGCGGCGGCGCGCCCAGCGCCTTCGACCGCAACCTGAGCACCCTGCTGGGCGCAGCGGCCGTAGATCAACTGCTGGCCGCCCAGCCCAAGGAACAGCCGTTTGTGATGGGCATTCGGGCCAACAAAATCACCCGCACACCGCTGGATGAAGCGCTGGCCCGCACCCGCGCTGTCGCCGAAGCCAGTGCCGCCCACGATTTTAAGAAGGCACTTCAGCTGCGCGGCAACAGCTTTACCGAGTCGTTCGACATTGTGCGGACGATGGTACGGGCCCTGCCGCATCCACCCACCCCAGGGCAGCGGCGCATGCGCATCGCGGTGATGAATGCAGGTGGGCCAGCGCCGGGGATGAATACGGCCGTGCGTACGGCCGTCCGCCTGGGCACCGACAAAGGGCATATCATGCTGGGCGTCAGCAACGGCTTCCATGGGCTGATCGAAGGTGACATTCGGGAAATGGATTGGATGAGCGTCTCTGGCTGGGCTTCTCAGGGCGGCGCGGAGTTGGGCACCAACCGGTATGTGCCCAAGGGCAGCGATTTTTACGCCATTGCCCGCAACCTGGAAGCACATCAGGTGGATGGCCTGGTGCTTATCGGCGGCTGGTCGGGCTACGAGAGCGTGCTTAAAATGATGGAAAATCGGCCCACCTTCCCGGCCAACAACATTCCCGTCGTCTGCGTGCCCGCCAGCATCAACAACAACCTGCCGGGCGCTGAGCTCAGCATCGGTGCCGACACGGCCCTGAACAACATCGTCAGCGCCGTGGACAAGATTAAGCAGTCGGCCGTGGCCTCACGCCGCGTCTTTGTGGTAGAGGTGATGGGACGCAACTGCGGCTACCTGGCGCTGATGAGCGCCCTGGCCACTGGCGCTGAGCGCGTCTACATCAGCGAAGAAGGCATTCGCTCCAGCGATCTCATCGAAGATGTTAAACAGCTGGCGGCAGGCTTTAGCAAGGGCAAGCGGCTGGGTTTGGTCATCCGCAATGAAAGCGCCAACAAGGTGTACACCACCGCTTTCATTCGTGCCCTGTTTGAAGAAGAAGGCGGCGACCTTTTTGACGTGCGCGAGGCAATTTTAGGTCACTTGCAGCAGGGCGGTGATCCTTCGCCGTTTGACCGCATCCTGGCCACCCGCCTGACCTCCAAAGCGCTCACCCACTTGGAAAAGCAGATTGAGGCTGGCGATATTGCCTGTGCCTGCCTGGGCCAGGTCGGCGGCGCGCTGGTTTTTACAGACATGGAAGATGTGCCCCGGCTGTTCGACATGGAAAAACACCGGCCGAAAAAGCAGTGGTGGATGGATCTGCGCTCGGTCGCCCGAATTTTGGCCAAGCCTGCTCCACACTAATGCCAGACATGGGCTAAAATAGATAAGATTTGATACCTATTCAGGTGCGACGCTGTTCAACCGGGTGCGTGGCATCTTTCATAACGGAAAAGGAGCGAATGATGACAAAAATTGGCATTTTAACCGGTGGCGGTGATGTTCCAGGGCTGAATCCGTGCATTAAGGCAGTGGTCAACCGGGCCATCGAAGAGGGGTATGAAATTGTCGGTATCCGGCGGGGCTGGGGTGGTCTGTTGGAGCTGAACCCGGATGATCCGGATTCGATAGCAAAGCATATCATGCCGCTAGACAAAAATGCGGTACGCACCATTGACCGGACGGGTGGCACGATGCTGCACACCAGCCGGACCCATCCCGGCAAGGTAAGCCCCAGCCGGGTGCCAGACTTCCTGAAAGACCCAGAGCATCCCGAAGCCGAAGCGGCCGACAAAAGCCTGCGTGACTTTACGCCACACGTGATGAAAAACCTGGAGTTCCTGGGCATCGACACCCTGATTCCCATTGGTGGCGACGACACGTTGAGCTACGGTGAGCGGCTGCACAGCGAGGGCATCCGCGTGCTGGCCATTCCCAAAACGATGGACAATGATGTGTACGGCACCGATTACTGCATTGGGTTTAGTACGGCCGTTACCCGCAGCGTGCAGTTCATCCACCAGCTGCGCACCAGCACCGGCTCTCATGAACGTATTGCCGTGATTGAGCTGTTCGGCCGCAATTCCGGCGAAACCAGCCTCATCAGCTCTTACCTGGCTGGCGTAGACCGGGCACTCATCTCCGAAGTGCCGTTCGACCCCGAAAAGCTGGCCGATCTGGTGATGAATGACAAACGCAATAACCCCAGCAACTACGCCATGGTCACCGTGAGCGAAGGAGCGCATATCGTCGGCGGTAAAGTGGTTGAATTCGGTGAAACCGATGCCTATGGCCATCGCAAACTGGGCGGCATCGGCGAAATTACGGGCGAGGCGCTCAATAAAATCACCGGCGAAAGCATCATCAACCAGAAGGTGTCTTACCT
>CAUJGI010000835.1 GCA_963169155.1 Chloroflexota bacterium | reverse complement strand
ACCCCCTTCGTAAATGTAGGTCGGATTGCCAATCCGACCTACGGTTTTCCTTCATGGTGTTGAGCCTGCGCTCATGTCGGTTCCTCGAAGTTTATGCTTCACCCTGGTATTCAAACCAGTCGAAGTCGGCGACGTTGTCGCTGGGTGCGCCGCTGCTGCTGGCGTACAGGCCCAGGTACGCGCCGGTAAAGCCGCCAGCAACCGGTGTGCTCAGGATTCGGCCGTCTACATCCGCCAGCACGGTTTGCCACGCATTCGCTTCTGTGGCCACATAAAAACTGTACGCCTGCCCGTGGGCCGATACTTTGAAGGTGTAGCGACCGCCGCTCAGGGGCTGTTCCGCCAGGACCGTTTCTTCCCCGGCAGCCCGTTTTATGAGGCGTACGGCCGTTTCCCCCGATTCTGTCTGGCAGATAACCAGGCGAAAATGAAAGTTGTTGTTTTGCAGCAGCGCCACGCCCGCACATTCGTCTGCCTGCCCGGGTGAAAATTCCAGCACCGTTTGGGCCGTAAAATTGATGTGCTGCTGCCGCCGCCCCACAAAGCTGGGATTTGCCTGCTCTGCCAGCGTTTCCGGTCGTAAATACAGGCGCAGGTGAGACGGCCGTTCCGTCAGGCTGTAAATTTTTTCCCGAGGTGTGCGAATAAGGTTCCAGCAATTGGCCAGCTGCGGGGCGTCAAACTGATCGCAGGCGGGTGGGGTGGGCCAGCGCTGTTCGGGCAAATCGGGAGCTGAGTGGTGGAATTCAACACGGCCGTTGCCCGGACTCACCACCGGCCAGCCCTCTTCCCAACGGACGGGTGTCAAAAATGTTTCGCGCCCCAGGTTGTAAAAGTAGCCGTCATACGGCCGCATCGCCAGCAGCACCATCCACCAGTCGCCCTGCGGCGTTTCCACCAGGTCGGCATGCCCTGTGCCCACGACCGGGTAGTCCAATCCCAGGTGGCGGTGCGTTAAAATGGGGTTGCGCGGGTTGCCAGCGTACGGTCCAGCAATCTTCTGGCTGCGGGCAATGGTGACGGCATGGTCGTGGGCTGTGCCGCCTTCGGCGATCATCAGGTAGTAAAAGCCATCTTTAGCGTAAAGATGGGGCGCTTCGGCATGAACGCCGCCTTTGAGCGCACCATCCCACAAGGCCACCCGCTCGCCCACCAGCTGCATCTGGTTTAAATTCAGCTCTTGCAGCCAGATTTCTCGATGGCCGGGAAACTGTTTCCCGGTTAAAGGAATGCGATTGCCGGTGTAGTAGCAGCGGCCGTCTTCGTCAAAAAACAGCGACGGATCAATGCCCGGCGCATCCTCCAGCCAGTATGGCTCTGACCAATCTCCAGCTGGATCTGTGGCGGTGACAATAAAATTCCGCCCGGTATCTTGCCCCAGCACAAGCGTGTTGATCACGTAAAAGACGCCCTCGTGATAGCGAATCGTCGGCGCATACAAGCCGCGTGAGGCCGGTAAGCCATCCAGAGGCAGCTGGCTTGGGCGGTCCAGCACGTGCCCAATTTGCTGCCAATGCACCAGGTCACGGCTGTGAAAAATGGGCAGGCCCGGAAAATATTCAAATGTAGACGTAACCAGGTAATATTCTTCGCCCACACGGCAGAGGGAAGGGTCAGGATAAAAACCAGGCAGGATGGGGTTTTGATAGATGCGATTCATGACATACTCCTCAAGCGTTAGTAAAGTTGGCTGCGCCACATCATTGTATCCTGCGGCCAGGAGCACGTCATATTTTAGATTTTGGCCGGCAGGGCTTTTCAGTTTTCAACAAATGGGACGCGGATTAACGCGGAAAACGCGGATTTTTTGTTCCTATCCGCGTTTTCCGCGCTTGTCCGCGTCCTATCGCTGTTTGAAAATGACTACTGAAAAGCCCTATTTTGGCCGGGGTGTATTATCGTGGAGGGCGTTGAACGGCCGTCACGCTAGCACGGCCGTTCCCTGGCTGCTACCCAAGCGCATACCGCTTTTTGACCAACGCCATGAACAGGCGAACGCCCAGCAGCGCGGCCAAAATGACAGCGAAGATGATCGGTTGGGTGTAATACTGCCGCACCAGCAGGGCATAATGCAAAACGGCAATGCCTGCTGCCAGATAGCTCCAGCGGTGCAGCCATTTCCACCATTTGGGGCCAAGCCACGCCTTGCTGCGTTTGGCCGAAGTAAGCGCCAGCGGCAGCAGGATGAGGAAGGCCGTCAGCCCCACCAGCGTGTAGCGGTTGTTTTGGATCGCGTCGCCCACCAGCGCCCAGTCGAAGCCGTAGTCCAGCCCCACAAAGGTGAGCAGGTGCAGGGCGGCATACAGGAAGGCGTAGAGGCCCAACGGCCGTCTAAACCGGTACACCCACTTCCAATCAAACAGCAGGTAGAGGGGAGTGACGGTAAGCGACAGCAGCAGAAAAATGAGCGCCGTCTTGCCCGTGCGCAGGGTGATGGTGCGCACCGGGTTCAGCCCCAGCTGGTCTTGCCAGAAGCCCCACAGCAGCCAGAGTACAGGCAGCCAGGCCAGCAGGTGGAAAATAAGTTGGAGGGAGGCGGGGAACGGCCGTTTCTCTTTCATAACTACATGCCTAAAAATTCTCCTGCAAATCCATGCCTTCATAGAGATGCGCTACTTCGGCTTCGTAGCCGTTGAACAGCAGCGTCTTGCGCCGCCGCAGTTCACCCAGCCGCCGCTCGGTGGCCTGCGACCAGCGCGGATGCGGTACGTCTGGGTTGACGTTGGCGTAAAAGCCATACTCCTCTGGCGACGCCTTCATCCACAGCGTCTCCGGCGGTTCGGTCACCAGGTCAATCTTCACGATCGATTTGATGCTTTTAAAGCCGTACTTCCACGGCACCACCAGGCGGATCGGCGCGCCGTTTTGCGGCGGTAAATCTTTGCCGTACAGCCCTGTGGCCAGCAGCGTCAGGTCGTGCATCGCTTCATCCAGGCGCAGCCCTTCCACGTAAGGCCACTCGTACCAATCGCTGTTCTGCCCAGGCAGCCGCGCCGGGTCGTAGAGGGTTTCAAAGTGGACGTACTGCGCTTCCGGCAAGGGTTCAACCGTTTCCAACAGCTTGTGCAGCGGGAAGCCGAGCCATGGAATGACCATCGACCAGCCTTCGACGCAGCGCAGCCGGTAAACGCGCTCTTCCGGTTCAAACTGCTGCTTGAGCGTGGCAATGTCGTAGACGCCCGGCTGGCGCACCAGCCCGCCCACGGCCACTTCCCACGGCGAGGTGACAAAACCGGCTGCTTTTTCAGCCACGGTCTCTTTTTCCACGGTGAACTCATAAAAGTTGTTGTAACTCAGGATGTCTTGTTCGCTGGTGAGGTCGTCTGGGGCAGGGGTGAAGGTGGGAACGGCCGTTCCTGCCTGCCCCTCGGCTCCGGGTGGTGGCGGTGTGCCGTCGTCTGGGGCGCCGGATGGGGCACCACAGGCGGCTAAGAGGGCGGCGGCGGAGAGGGCGGCTGTGCCCACCATAAATTGACGGCGGCTGTGGTAAACGGCCTCCGGCGTAATTTCCGAACTCGGAATCGTTCGGCGATAACGATACTTTTGGCTCATCTTGTTTTTTAGCTTCCCCTTGGCAAATTTCGGGCAGGTTGCAAATCGCCAGAGATAGAAAAGAGTTTCGCAGAGATTTTCCCTGCGAAACTCAATTAAACTTTATAGACGGCGGTTTGGCAACGGCCGTTGCCGCAATCGTTAGTTACTATCCGCGCCTTCGTACTCATACGGGCCGGGGGTGTCCGGGCCGTTCGGCGGGAACTCCGGTATGGCGATGTAATCAGTCGGCACCTCACCGGTGAGCGCCTGCAAGAAGGCTACGATGTCGGTGATTTCTGCATCGGTCAGCTCTTTGTCTAGTTGATGGAAAGCCATCAGCTCGACCATCTCTTCCAGGGTGGTAATGCTGCCGTCGTGCAGGTACGGGCCGGTTTCAGCGATGTTGAGCAGACCCGGCACCTTGAAGGAATACATGTCAGCTTCTTCGCCGGTGATGGCAAAGCGGCCTTCGTCCGTCAGGTCGGGATAGGCATTAACCTGTCCCAACACGGCGTACCGTTCGCCACCGACAGCTTCACCGTAATGGCAGGTGGTGCAGCCCGTGGAAACGAAGAGGGCCAAACCACGCTTTTCCTGATCGGTAAAGGCATCGTCGTTGCCATTGAGCAGATCGTCGAACGGGCCAGGAGTGAGCAGGTACCGCTCAAACGCGCCAATCGCGCGGCCAACATTGTCGTAGTTGATGGGGTCTGCGTCGTCCGGGAAGGCAGCTTCGAACAGCGGCAGGTAGCCGGGGATGGTGTTCAAAACAAAGAGCACGTACTCGGGATCGGGCATACCCATTTCGCCAGAGGCCAGAATGGGGCCTTGAGCCTGGGCTTCAACGTCAGGAGCACGGCCGTCCCAGAACTGGGAGAGGTGCAGCGCGGCGTTGTACACGGTGGGCGAGTTGCGACCAACCGGTTTGCCGTCGTGCCCCAGGGAGAACTGCAAGCCATCTACGCCGTAATTGTCCAGCAGATGGCAGGAGTTGCAGGCAATTTCCTGGCTGATGGAGATGCGGGTTTCGTAGTACAACATCCGGCCCAAATCCACCATTTCTTGGGTGATTTCGTAATCGGTAGGTTCTACTACCTCTGGCAGGACGATGAAGGCGCCCAAGGCGTCGCGGGAGTATTCATCGGGAGCCAGAGTCGGTTCCACCGTTGGTTCTGGCGTGGGTTCCGGTTCCTCCGCGCCACAGGCACCGAGGAAGAGCAGCCCAAATGCGGCCAAAACGAGAACATAAAGGGATAATCTTTTCATTTCTTTCTCCTTACACAACACAATCGAGCGCGGAAATAGCGATCAAAACCCAATTGTGATCAGGGTAAATTTCCCTAAATTGTAGGTGTTCGCTGGTTGGTGCGTCTATCATCCGGGTGGACGATTGTGGGGGTGAACTTTGGCTGTGAGGGGCATTTCTGAGCGGATCGGACTAGTCCACATGGACGATGACCCACGGCCGTTTACTACTTCTCACTCTCATCAGACGGCCGTTTGAACAAGGCCGCCGCCTGAAGCCGATTCTGCACGTGCAGCTTGTCTAAAATGCTGCGCAGGTGCGACCGCACCGTGTTTTCTGAGATGAACAGCCTGGCGGCAATTTCCCGGTTGGTCAGCCCCTGGCTCACCTGGTGCAGCACCTCCAGCTCACGTTCGGTGAGTACGTGGTGCAGCGCATCTTCCGGTTCAGTCACGGCCTGTTTGGCCTCTTGCTCCTGGCTCAGATAGGTGAATTCGGCCAGCAGGAGGGGCACCAGGGCTGGAGCAATGATGGCTTCCCCGGCGGCTACCTGGCGTACGGCCGTTACCAGTTCCTGCGTACTTGTGCTGCCCTTAAGCAAATAACCTTGAGCACCCGCTTTGACGGCCGTAAACAAATCCCGGTCGCTGTCAGAAATGGTCAGCATGATGATTTTTAGCTGCGGCTGCTGGGCTAGCAGCTGGCACGCCGCATCTAGTCCACCCATCACCGGCATCTGGATGTCCAGCAGGGCCACGTCGGGCTGGCACTGCTGGCCCAGCTTCACGGCTTCCGCGCCGTTGGGGGCCTGACCCACCACCTCGATATCTGGTTCGCGTTCCAGCAGGCTGGCAATGCCGGCGCGGAACAGCTGGTGATCATCGGCGAGCATCACACGAATGGGGGTCATGGCGTGGCTTCCTGGAGGAGGGCATGGGCGGTGTGGGGTAGACCGGTTTTGTCGGCGGGCAGGCGCACGATGATTTGTGTGCCACGGTTGGGCGCCGATTCCAGGTAAAACGAGCCAGCGACGCGTTCGGCACGCTCCTGCATGATGTGCAGCCCGTAGTGGCCGCCGCTGGTCCGCGCTTGGGGATCAAAACCCTGGCCGTTGTCTTTGACCGACAGCTCCACGTAGCCGTTTTGCCGCTGGAAGTAAATTTGCAAATGAGTGGCGTTGGCGTGTTTGTAGGCGTTGGTCATCGCCTCCTGCAAAATGCGCAGCGCTTCAATTTCCACCACCGGGTTCAGGCGGCAGGCATCGCCAATGTTCAGATCAACCGAGAGGCGGCTGCGGCGGCTGAACTCGTTGACGTAGTCGGAGACCACGGTGCTCAGGCCGTTGGCTGGCTGCAGGCGCAGGCCATCGATCGATTCCCGCACTTCAAAACACGCCTGGTTGACCACCTGCTGCACGTCCTGCGCTTCTTGCCGGGTTTGCAGCAGATTGCCTGCCTCTAGCGTCTGGGTGAGCATGTCCATTTTCAGGTGCAGCCAGCTGAGGGTTTGCGCCAGGCTGTCGTGCAGTTCGCGGGCGATTCGACCACGTTCTTCCAAAATCGCCAGCCGCTCGATTTCTTCCTGGAAGCGGGCGTTGGCCACGGCCACGCCCAGCTGGTTGCCCAGACAGGTGATGAATTGGCGCTGTTCGGGGGAAACGGCCGTTTCCCCCCGCTGTA
>CAUJGI010000834.1 GCA_963169155.1 Chloroflexota bacterium | reverse complement strand
AGTCAGATTTTGATGTTGACAGCCCTTATGATATCCGTCATTTGGTTATGACAGAGGAGAGCAGGCTTGCCAACAGGTTGATGTTCCGTGATCAGAAATTCAAGCAACTAGTCTTGATGCACGAACAATTGAAGCCGCAGTTGGATGAAATAGGTATAACGGGTTGTCAGTACACTCCTGTTGAAGAATTTGTTGTAGGTGAACTTGCCTGGAAGAAATACGCTCAACGATTAGTTGCTGAGCAAAAGGGAAAGTCAGATTCCTGAAATTTTCGCTTTGACAACAGGAGTGCCGGAATAGATTCATAGATCGCAACGGCCGTTCCCCATCCGCGTAAATCCGTGAAATCCGTGGCAAAAAAAATCAACAATGGGAAACGGCCGTCTTCTACCTTTTTCCCTCTGCCTTCTGCTCTGCCGGGCGAAAGTGTCCAGAATAATTAAATATTTTGTTGAAGTTGATAGAAAAAGTTATACTTATGCCCATGTCACGACTACGCATTCTCCTTGTAGATGATCATGAAGTGGTTCGCCTGGGTCTCAAAGCCCTCATCGAACGTAATCCAGGCTTTGAAGTGGTGGCGGAAGCCGCCGCTCAGCAAGAAGCCGTAACCAAAGCTTTGGCGCACAAGCCAGACATCGTTCTCATGGATATTCGCCTGGCTGGTGGCAGCGGTATCGAAGCGTGTGAGCAGATCATGACTGAACTGCCATCGACCAAAGTGATCATGCTGACTTCCTACGCCGAAGATGAAATGTTGTTTGCCGCCATCCGTGCCGGAGCTTCAGGCTACGTGCTTAAACAGGTGGGCAGCAATGATGTCATTCGCGCCATTGAGGCGGCGGCTCGCGGTGAAGCCACCCTGGATCCGTCACTGACGCAGCGGATATTTAATGAAATGCGTCGTTCTATTCAGCAGGAAGAATCGGCCGCATTTAGTGACCTGACGGCGCAAGAAATGCAGGTTCTTTCGCTAATTGCCGAAGGGCGCACCAATCGTGAAATTGCCGAAGCCCTGTACCTGAGTGAGGGAACGGTACGCAACTACGTGAGCGGTATTTTGTCCAAATTGGAAGTATCTAACCGCGCCGAAGCAGCAGCTTACGCCATTCAACATCATCTAAAAGATTATCTCAATTAAGAATAGAACATTTTTTGGCTGTAAAGGGGTAAGGTGTTGCTCAGTTTGCCCCTGTTTGTTGACCTTGTTTCTTGGGGGTGTAGAAACGGAATGACAAATAATGGTCGCGAAATCGATTCGCTTTTGGAGGCCATTTCGCAGGCGACTCTAAATATTTTGCAGTATGGCGATCTGCGGGAAACGTTCCAGCGAATTGTAGATTCTGCCCGAGAACTGCTTTCGGCACACTACGCTGTTTTGGCTACCTTTGAAATTGGCGGCCTGTCACCCAACTTCATTTTTTCGGGGATGGATCCAGAAACGGCCGAATCCATCGCCCATCCTCCCCAAGGAATCGGTCTGTTGGGGGCGCTCTCTTCAGAACGTGAAACCATCCGCATTCCCCAGTTGACAAAACATCCCAAATTCACCGGCTTCCCGCCAGGGCATCCCCCAATGGACAGCTTTTTGGGTATGCCTATCGAGCAAAATGGCCAGGTTTACGGCCGTATCTACCTCGCCGATAAGGTGGATGGTCAACCCTTTAATCGGACCGATGAGCAGATGTTGCACTTGTTTGCGGCCCACGCGGCCGTGGCCATCCACAATGCGCAGCTGGTTGAAGCGGGCCGGGAAGATCGCACCCAACTGGAACAGCGAACCCGCCAATTAGCCGCTCTAGACAAAGCCACGATGGCCATCTCTGGCGAGTTAACGCTGGACAAGGTGCTGCAGCAAATTGTGGATGCGGCCCGTGACCTGGCCGAAGCCCAATACGCCGCCCTGGGAGTGCCCAACAACCAGGGGCTGCTAGATACTTTCATCGACAGCGGCATGCCGGACGAAGATTCGGCGCTGATTGCTCACCTGCCCAAGGGGCATGGCCTGCTGGGCGCGATCATCAAAGAACGACGCACCATTCGCATTCCCCGCATTAGCGACGACCCACGCTCGGTTGGTTTCCCTGAAGGTCACCCGCCGATGGTGCCATTCCTCGGTGTGCCGGTGATGGCGGCTGGTGAGGTGGTGGGCAATCTCTATCTCACCAACAAATTGGGTGCTGATGAGTTTACCCAGACGGATCAGGATTTGGTGGAACTGCTGGCCGCGCATGCGGCCGTGGCCATTCAAAATGCCCGCTTGTATGAGCAAGTCGGCCGTCTGGCCATCGTGGAAGAGCGCACGCGCATCGGCATGGATTTGCACGACGGTATTATCCAGTCCATTTTTGCCGTGGGGCTGACGCTGGAATCTACCAAGCTGTCGCTGCACACCAACCCGGATGATGCTGATAATTTGCTTTCTCACGCTATCGAGGGGCTAAACGCCACAATTCGCGACATTCGCAACTTCATTTTGGATTTACGGCCGCATCGTTTTCAGGGGAACCTGGAACAGGGGCTGGGACGATTGGTGCGCGAATTTCAGGCCAACACCATGGTGGCTGTTTCCCTTTCTGCCCAGCAAGAAGCCCTGACGGTGTTGTCTGCCTCGGTGGCTCGTTCGCTCTTTTTGACTACCCAGGAGGCGCTGGCCAACATTGCCCGCCATGCACACGCCAAGCAGGTGCTCATTTCCATCGAGCAGCAAGACAACTGCATCGTTCTCCGAATTTCTGATGACGGCTACGGGTTTGATATGGCTTCTAAAAATTACTCGATTGGGCACGGCCTGGCCAATATGCGAGCACGTGCCAAAGACCTGGACGGCCGTTTTAAGATCGTCACAGCGCCCGGCCAGGGGACAACGATCAAACTGGAAGTGCCCATCAAAGAAACACTCGTTAAGAGAAGCGGGTAGAGCTGATCACCAAAGATTAGTCTCTGGGTGTGGGGGATTTAATTACACCTGGGTTAGCCAGGCACAACGTCTTCGGCCAGCATTTTGGCGGCGTAGTCCAAAAAGTCAGTCACGGTGATAATGCCTACCACCGTGTCATTTTCCAGCACAGGTAAGCCACCAAATTTATAGATGCTCAACATTTCTGCGGCGCGGTAAGCGGGGGTGTTAGGTGCCACCGAAATGGGGTTGGGCGTCATGCAGCTTTCTGCGGTCACGTTGTCCAGCAGTTCTTCATCTTGCCAACGGCCGTGTAACACCACCGGCGAGTTCATCACCAAACGCACATCGCGATCGGTAATAATGCCTACCAGCTTGCCATTGTCCAACACGGGCAATTGCCGGCAGCCTTCGGTTTTCATCACGCCAATGACGGTGCGCATCGGCGTATCTGGGGCGACGCTGCTGGGGATTACGGTCATAAGGTCATTTACGGTAATCATTCTTTGCTCCTGCTGATGGTTGACCACTGGAAAATCTCTTGATTTGGAGTGTAATGTATTGCTTTGGGGGGAACGTATGGCAAATGTCATGAATGGCAGATGACTTTCTTCGGCAGAAATTATGTCAAAAAGCCACTAAAATGATGGGAAAATTTGTACGTCTTGAATCATATTTTCTGTTGGTAGCACGCAAATGGATATGCATTTATGGTTGGCAAAGTGACTTTTTGTCATGATACCTATGACAAACGTCACTGGCTGGTGCTATTGTTGAATCTTATCCTTCTGCCTGCTATGGATAAGTAGGCGCTATTGATGAAATGTTAAGTTTAATGGAAAAAATCCGCCTCATTATTATTGACCAACATAAGGGTGTGCGCAATGCGTTAAGGGTTCGGCTACACTCAACCCCTAATATCGCTGTTGTGGGTACCGTTGATGCTGAGGAAGCCTGGAATCTGGCCCAAACAGATTTACGGCCCGAGGTGGCGTTGTTGGGTTTAACCGGTCACAACGATGAATTGAGCTTTGTCGTTGATCTGGTGAAGCTGTTGGTGGCGGGGGGAACGGCCGTATTGGCCTTGACCTCTTACATTGATGACCTGGCCCGCGAAATGATCCTCCAGGCAGGCGCCAGTGAGTACCTCCTGAAAAACATCAATACCCCGGAACTTTTGACTGAAATTGAATCCCTGGCTGAAGCCCATCGTCACGAACAAGTGGACAACCGCTAATCCGGACTTTCTTCCTCCAAAGATTTAAGCACATTCATATAGTTGGCCCGTTCGAAAGCGGCCGGATCGGCAACACGCTGCTGGTTCATGGTGCCTTGAATGGCGGCGACACTCCCTTCGCCGTGGTCCTCTAGCCATTGAGTGAGGTCAGCTAAAATATGCTTGATGTGTTCAATACCGTGCCTAAGCAGGACGGAAGCAACGGCCGTTACCTTGGCCCCAGCCATCAAACTCTTCACGATATCTGTACCCTTTTCCACACCGCCCGTGACGGCCAAATCTGCCTTGACCAGGCTAGATAAAATGGCCGCCCAGCGCAGTCGCAGGCGAAGTTCTGTGCCAGAACTCAGGTCCAGGCTGGGCACCACCTCTCTGGTTTCCAAATCGATGTCTGGTTGATAAAAGCGATTGAACAGTACCAGCCCGTCGGCGCCTATGGCGTCCAGGCGGGTGGCCATGTTGGCAAACGCACTAAAGTAGGGGCTAAGCTTGACGGCGACTGGAATTTTTACGGCCGTTTTCACATCACGCACCAGGTGCAAATACATCTCTTCAACTTCCTGGCTGCTGATATTCGGCCGTGTGGCCAGATAATAAATATTCAGTTCCAGGGCATCAGCCCCCGCAGCCTCAATGAGCCGGGCATATTGGAGCCATCCGCCACTGTAATAGCCGTTTAAACTGGCAATTACCGGAATTGCAACTGCCTTCTTGGCCTGGTAAATGTGCGCCAGGTAGCCATTGGCGCCCCGGTTGTACCCTTTCATTTCCGGCAAGTGTTTAAGTGCGTCAGGCAGTGTCTTCTGGTTTAGCGGCGTTACTTTATCTACGCCCATTCCTTGCAGCTCGATTTGTTCTTCAAACAACGAAGGCAGTATTATCGCCGCCGCGCCTGCTATTTCCATCCTTTGCAGATTGTCCACGTAGGCGGTGAGGGGGGAAGCTGAAACGATCAAGGGGTTTTTTAGTGTAAGCCCCAAATATTTCGTACTTAAGTCGGTCATTTACTGCTCCTGTCGCGCAAACCAAGATGTGGAATCATAGCCGATCTGCCAAAAAATCACCACCGCTGGCAGCTGCCTGTGCCTGTGTGTATAGCATGGATTGCCCGGCAAGTTTTTGGCCTCTTGATGGGAGATTTATCATCAACTGTCTCGTAAGGCATTTTCGGAATTTAAGTAAACCGCACAAAGATTTTTGAAGAAAAAAGCGCCATTTTTGTGCGGTTTACTCAAGTAATTGGCAGATTCCACGCTTTTTTATTTTGAAAAACTTTCTGCCAATTACATAAAATAAGCCTTCAATCCGAAAATGCCGCAAGCGAATTCCGAAAAGCATCGAATTTTCACCCGATTATTTCTCGGAATTCGCCTAAGTCCAATTGCCTTAGTAAATTTTAACAACTTGCCATCGTTGGTTATAATTTTTCTCGGCAACTGATAGAATTGCCCGTTAGCTAAAAACAGCAAGATTTTCTTAAAACATGTTGTGATTAGCACAATGCAAAAATCTTAATTTGTCCAACCAAACAAAAAGGTGAAGAAGCAATGACGAAAAGAGTAAAAAACCGCCAATCAGCAAAAGGTAAGAGCAACTGGATGTTAGTTGGTGGGATTGTCCTGGGTGGTATTATCATTTTTGCCGGGCTGATTGCCCTGGCTTTTCGTGAGCCGACACGAGCCAGCCTGTTAGCGTATTGCAACAATAACCCGGATAACTGCATCGTTCTGGGAAATGAAGCTGCCGAAGTATCTGTAGTTGAAGTATCTGACTATGGTTGTTCTCACTGCCGTGACTTCAACCTGAATACAGGCCCCGCGCTAGAGGCACAATATGTGGATACCAATGAAGTCAAATGGGTTGTGGTGCCGTTTGCCTTACAAAGTTCAGTGGGTGGATTTCCTACGCTGCCTTCTTCTGTGGCGGCAATGTGCGCCAATGAACAGGGTGCTTTTGCCGATTTCCATGAAACCATGTTCCAACTTCAGGGAACGGAGTTGTTTAATACGACGGAAGGGTTTTTACAGGTGGCCACTTCTTTAGATATGGACACGGATGCTTTTGCAAGTTGTCTGGACAATAATTCGTATGCCGATCGCGTTCTGGAAAATATCACCATGGCGCAGCAGGCGGGGATTAATTCCACGCCCAGTTTTGTCATTGACGGTGATCTCATGGCGGGAAATCAGCCCATTGCTGTATTCCAACAACGGCTGGATGCACTTCTGGATTCTTAATTATTATGAAACAAGAGTGGCAATTGCGCCTCATTCAATTGTTGTCTGTGCCAGGCATGATGCTGGCCTTTTATCTGTACCTGTTTCATATGGGTGTGCTGGTAGTTGGTTGTAAGGTGGGAAGCTTCTGGGACTGTGGTCAGGTCAGTGGCCCAGCTGCGCCGTATGCTTCGATTGGCCCGGTTCCGGTGGCCTTTATCGGCCTTACCGGGTATGCCGTGATCTTCATGCTGACCTGGCTCCAGGACTGGGATTTCCCGCTGATGGATTATCTGCCGGAGTTAATGGTTGCCGTTACCGGTTTTGCCCTTTTGTTTTCCTTAGGGTTAACGGCCGTAGAGTTTTTTGTTATCCGCGCATTTTGCCAATACTGCGTGGTTTCGGCCGTTTTGGTGGTGATTTTGTTTGGCTTGGCGCTTAGTTATTTACGCAGCGCCAATGCCGAAGGGGGAGAGAATGCGACTTGAATTGGTGAAGGATTGGATGAGCCGTGAGATCATTACGGCCGTTCCCACCATGGGCCTTCTGGATGCGGATGCCCTGATGCGCGAAAATAAAATTCGGCGGCTACCGGTGGTGGAAAACGGCCGTATCGTGGGCATTGTCACCTTTGGCGATGTGCGCGGCGCACGGCCGTCGGCGGCAACCTCGTTAAGCACCTGGGAAATGAACTACCTTCTGGCTAACCTGAAGCTAAGCGAGGTCATGACCTGGCAGCCACAAACGGTTTCGCCGGAGGCCACCATTGGCGAAGCGGCCGATATCATGTTGGCCCATCGCGTCAGCGGCTTGCCGGTGGTAGATAGCAGTGGTCAGTTGGTGGGCATCATTACCGAATCTGATATTTTTCGCATGGTGGCCCACCAGTGGCGGCAGGCGATGGAAGAAGAATCGCCCAAGCCGTACAAACATTACGATTAAGCGGTATGTTTCCAGGAAATAGGACGCAGATGAACGCTGATTTTTTTAATCTGCGTCATCAGCGTCAATCTGCGTCCCATTGTTCTTGACACTGAGAATCTCTGTTGACCGTTAATTTGGTGGTTGACGCCGCTGATCAGCGAAAGTATACTAGCTCGTCGTTAACAACTGCGGGGCGTAGCTCAGCTTGGTAGAGCGCTCGGTTTGGGTCCGAGAGGTCGTCGGTTCGAATCCGGCCGCCCCGACTAGAAGGTAATCGGTAATCCGTGAGTAGTAAGTGGTTCATCTAAGAGATCACCGATTACCGATTACCGATGACGGATTACCGACTTGCGGCAGTGGTGTAGGGGTAACACAATAGCCTTCCAAGCTCTTGTCACGGGTTCGAATCCCGTCTGCCGCTCTTTTTCATAGGTGCGACACACTTGTTACCAATGGCTTCTAAAGTGCGTCGCACCTTTAAGTTTTAGGGCCTGTAGCTCAACGGCAGAGCAGTCGGCTCATAACCGATCGGTTTCAGGTTCGAATCCTGGCAGGCCCACCTCACTTTTTACTCCCCAATTTTTGCTTCACCCAAGGGAATCCAACTGGTAACGGCCGTAATTCGCTCATCCAAAATGGGCAGCGGGCGGTTGGTAAAGGCGTCGTACACCACTAGTAAACCGCCAACTGTTTGGCCAGCAACGGCCGTATTGTCCACATACAAAATCGGCGCACCAGGGGCGGGTTTTTCGCTCTGGCAAAAGCCGGTAAAGCTTGCCGGTTCGCCGCGCGGCGGGAAGTGTACCGTGCGCGGCTCAGCCACCACCGAGCCATGAATCCATTTCAGCGTGGGGATGCCCCCCATGGCCGGGATGCCATCGACCAAATCGCACCAGGCCCAGGTGAAGTTGTCCGCCTGGTAACCCACCAACCGGGTAGAGATTACGTAGTCGCGCAGCAGGGGACGGCCGTTTATAAACCGCATTGGCAGTGTCAATTCATCCCCAGGGGAAATGGTCATCTGGTTATATCCAAATGAATTACCTACCCAAACAATCCCTTGCCCAAGGGGTACATACTGAGGATCACCTTGAGGCATAGGGATGACCCAGCGTTTCGGTGGCAATCCCCACGGCCGGAGTA
>CAUJGI010000833.1 GCA_963169155.1 Chloroflexota bacterium | reverse complement strand
GCGCGGGCAATGGCCACCCGCTGCTGCTGCCCGCCAGACAATCGCGACGGGTACTGATCCCGCTTTTCGGCCAGTCCGACCTTTTCCAAGTTATGCATGCCCAGCTCAACGGCCGTTTTCTTCGGCAGCCCCTTCACCGTCACCGGCCCTTCGATCACGTTTTCCAGCGCCGTCATGTGGGCAAACAGGTTAAACGATTGGAACACCATGCCCGTTTTCAGCCGCAGGGCGTGGATTTGCTGCTGATACGGCCGTCCCCTACCACCCGCCGCCACCTGCAAACCATCCACCTCAATCGTCCCAAACTCCGGCTGCTCCAAAAAGTTGATGCAGCGCAGCAGCGTACTTTTGCCCGATCCGCTGCGGCCAATGATGCAAATCACCTCGGCGGGCGCCACCTCAAACGACACATCCTTCAGCACGTGGATATGATCAAAATGTTTATTCAGCCGGTCCACACGCACGATGGGGCTCATAAGGTTCGCTCCCCACGCGCCATGCGGGTCTCGATGCGGGACTGTACGGCCGAAAAAATAATCGTAATGATCCAATAGAAAACGGCCGCAATCAACAGCGCCTCCAAATTGCGGAAGTTAGCCCGCCCCACCTTCTGCGCTCGCCACAAAATTTCCCAAACAAAGCCGGTCACCGAAATGAGCGACGTGTCTTTGAGCATGGCAATAAACTGGTTACCAATCGGCGGAATCACCAGGCGGAACGCCTGCGGCAGCACAATACGCTGCATAATTTGCCGCGGCGTCATGCCAATGGCCAGCGCCGCTTCCCGCTGCCCCACCCCCACCGACTGGATCCCCGCCCGCAAAATTTACGTCATGTACGCGCCGTAGTTCAGCCCCAGCGCCAGCACCCCGGCCCAAATGCCGGTGAGGGTAATGCACAGCTGCGGCAGCGCCAGGAAAAAGAAGATGATTTGCAGCAGCAGCGGCGTGCCGCGGATGAGGGAGATGTAAAACGTGGCCAGGGCATAAGCGGGCGGCGATTTGGACAGCCGCCCCAACGCCCCCAGCAGCGCCAGCACCGACGCCAGCGAGATGGACAATATCGAGAGCAAAATCGTCAGCCCCACGCCGCCAAAAATGAAGGGCACCCGCTCCCAGATAAAGTTCCAGTCCAGGGCAATGGCGGAAAACTCAAGGCCAAAGACGGTAAACTCCAGCCCACTGAAGGCAAAAATGAGCACCGCCATCAATATGATGTACGAAGCGTTGACGCCCAAACTGAAGCGCAGCTGCTTTTGGCGGCGCAGTTCCTGGATGATGCGGGCTTGATTGGTGCTGTCGGGAAAATCGGCCGTTGTGCGCATCGCTGTTCTCCTAGAAATAGCCACAGAGGGCACAGAGATTTCGAGATTTTTCTCTTTTCTCTCTGTGCCCTCTGTGGCCAAAAATTCTACTGCGTTGGATTCATCGTCAGGTCTTCGCTGAACCACTTCATGGACAGCTCAGACAGTGTGCCATCTTCATGCATCTCGGCGATGATTTCACTGACGCGCGCCACCAGGATGTCATTGCTTAGCTCGCTGTTTTTATCGAAGGCCGCGGCCAGATTTTCGGAGAACACAGGGGAACCGACGCGGGAAATGGCCACATTACCATCAATAGCCGCCTGCACCACCGTGTTGGAGGTGAGGAACACGCTGAACTCATCGCGCCCTGCCTGAATCGATTGGAAGCAGTCATTGTCCGTTTGCAGGGGCACAATGGTCACATCACTGGGCGGATCGGCGTACAGGCTGCTGTCGGGCAGGCCCAGCGCGGCAGTGTCACCGCTGAGCCAGGTTTCGTAGGTGGTGGAAAGACCCACACACACCGCCTGCCCGTTAATGTCGTCCAACGATTCAATGCCCGATCCATCGGCGGCGGCAAACTGGGCCGGGGTGTAGTAGTAAGCGGGTTCCGCAAAGTCCAGCACCTGCTGCCGGTCGGTGGTGACGGTCATGGAACCGACGCTCATGTCCCACTGGCCGCCCCAGTTCCCGGCGGTAATCACGTCCCAGTCGGGTGTGACAAATTCCACCGCCACACCCAGCCGTTCGGCAATTTCGGTGGCTACGTCAATATCAAAGCCAATAAAGTCGCCATTTTCGTCCAGGTAAGATTGGGGGGCATAGTTGGCATCGGTAGAAACGCGAATGGTACCGCGCTCTTCAATGTCGCCCAGCAAATCATCGGCACTGCTGCCACCGCAAGCGGCCGTAAGCAGCGCAAGCGCCACAAGCAGCAAAGAGACAGATAAAAACTTCTTCATGAGTTTCTCCTCCAGTTAATGTTCGGTTGTTTTCGGGGAAAAAGGCTTGGTATTCGGTAATCCGTAATCGGTAATTGATGGCCTTTACCGTTCACCGATAACCGTTCACCGATAACCGTCTACAGGTGTTTACTAAATTCTGCTTATCGGGTTGTTGGGCGGGCCTCACCTCCTTGCGTTTGTTGGCTGAGGGAGTGGTACACCAACGAATGGAAATGATGAACACCATTTTCGCGCTGCACGGAAAAACGGCCGACATCATAGGACCTCGACTGCAAACCCTTCTGCACCGTTTCACAAATCACGATGTCTTCTTGCTGGACCTGGTCGCTGAAGGCAATTGAGTTCTGCATGCTTTCCCAGCCGCCGCCGGTGCCCGGCTGCTCGAAGTACCATTCAAAAATGGTCAGCGTTTTGTCGTGCCCCAGCGGCAAAATGATGTTGATTTGCAGGTTGTCCGGGTAAAAATTGAGCATGAAGTTGGGGAAAACCCAGTAGTACAGCGCTTCCTCTTCGGCTTCGGTGCGCAAAAAGCGGCGATCCCGGTCCAGCGATTCCACGGCGTTGGCAGGGCGCATCGGGGCGTGCTGCTTGGAATAGGTGGGAAACGTTTCGACGCGGTACTGGTCGTAATCAATCTCGCGGAAGAGGCCAGGGTGGGCGATGGGGATGTGGTACCCCTCCAGGTAGTTGTCGATGTACACCTTCCAGTTGCAGTTGATGGTGTAATCGCGCCGCTCGATGAGGCTCATGCTGGCCATGGGAATCTTCTTGGCGGCCACTTCGCGCTCAATGTCGCCCAGAACGGCCTCCAGCGGCGGCGCGGCCTCATCCAGGCAAGCCATGATAAACGGTCCCCACTCGGCGACGCGTACGGCCGTCAGACAAACATCCTCCTGGCGCCAGTTGGCCACGCCTTCAAATTCGGGCGCGGTGCGCAAACGGCCGTCTAACCCATACGTCCAGCCATGATAACGACACTGCAAGCTCTTGCGGTTGCCCTTGCCGCTGGCCACAGGCCCGGCCCGGTGGCGGCAGACGTTGTAAAAGCCGCGTAATGCGCCGGTTTTGTCCCGCGTGATCACCAGCGGTTCCCCGGCCAGTTCGCAGGTAAAAAAATCGCCTGGACGGAGCACCATTTCGGCGCGGCCGACGGGCTGCCACGTCTTGGCAAAAATCAGCTCAGTTTCCAGAGTCAAAAAGGCGGGGTCGGTGTACCAGCGGGCGGGCAGGGTGCCCGCCTGGGCCAGATCGGGGGTGAAGGCGTAGTCGCTTAAATCAAGGGCCACTGCTGCTTTCATTCAGCCAGTCTCCACGTTGTTGAGTGTACAGCGGTTGCGCGAGTTGAGCCGATTGCCGCAATTTTGCGGTAAAATCAAGCTTATCTATCGTCCATTATGCCATGAGAGTCCCAGATAGGGTAGAAAATCATTCAGGCAGCCAATTTAGAGGTTTTATGCAGAACCAACCAATGGAAAAAATCATGTCAGAAGCCAAAACGATTGCTGTCGTTGGCTTCTCTTCTCAGCCAACCAAGGCGGGTTATTACGTGCCCGCCTACCTGCAACAGCAGGGGTACCGCATCATTCCGGTGAATCCAAATTTGAGCGAGGGGTTGGGCGAAACGGCCGTTCCCACCCTCAGCGCCATCGCCGAACCAGTTGACCTGGTGCTCATCTTCCAGCGCAGCGAAAACGTGCCGCCGTTTGTCGATGAGGCGATTGAGATTGGGGCTAAGGCGGTGTGGATGCAGCTGGGCATTGCCAACGAAACGGCCGCTGCCAAAGCACGCGCCGCCGGGCTGGACGTGGTGCAAGACGCCTGCCTGTTGGTAGAACACAGGCGCTGGGCGGCGTGACGACATTTTCCCGGAAACTGCCCGCAGCCAGCCTGCCATTCCACCATTTAAAAAGTTTCCGGAAAAATAACTACGCCACTTTTAAGATCAGCCGTTAGATTCCTGCGTAACAATCAACTGAACTTACCAAA
>CAUJGI010000832.1 GCA_963169155.1 Chloroflexota bacterium | reverse complement strand
GGGCAGGAGATTCGTGCGGCGCGGATTGTGGAGCGGGATATGGAACATGAAGGCCGTCTCTCCCTGGCTCTGCGCCCTGAACTGCTTTCCTTAAATGGGCACGCTCCAGCCGAAAACAAGCTATCCGGCCGGGTGGAGAACATCGCTTTTTTAGGCTCCATTGTGCGTATTCAGGTGCGTTTGCAAGAGCATGTGCTTTTTCTGGACGAGTTCAATAATCCCCATCTAGCCTTACCGGCCATTGGCGACACGGTAGAGGTTAGCTTTCAGCGTGAGGCCTGCCTGGTTTTGCCGCGATAACCAGGGTTTTGTTCGGGATACATGTAATTTGGATCCACTTTAATTTGACAATGTCACATTACCCAAATGAGAGCGATTCTGATAAAAAACGCCCATGATTGATAGCGAAAAAAAGATGTTACCCTTTTCGAGCGATGGGGATTACCCCTCGACGAAATCAAAGAGTTAAGCGGTAGGTTAGCCGCCTTTTGGCGCTATTTTGGTCAATGGACACAGACAAAGACCAGAGATACCAGCCAGTATGGCTTTGGTTACCTGAGCGGATTGCTGCGTATGGAAACGAACCGCAATTTTGCCAATATCGGGCGCAAAACCGATGTGCCCACACAGAATATGCAACATTTTATGAGCAATTCGCCCTGGTCAGGAGAGGGATTGGTGGGCAAAGTGCGCGCCGATGTGGCCGCGCAAGACGAATTCCAAAGCGGCACCATGTTGCTCCTGGACGAAAGCGCCGATGATAAGTCAGGCACTCATACGGTGGGCAGCGGTCGCCAGTACAATGGGCGACGCGGCAAGGTTGACAACTGTATCGTCGGCGTCTTCCTGAGTTGTGTGGATGCCAGTTGTCAGTATCACACCTGGATTGATGGCGAACTCTTCCTGGTAGAAGATTGGTTCACTGATGCCTGGGCCGAGCGCCGTCGCCAGGCAGGTGTGCCTGATGTCCGGGAATTTCAGACCAAGCTAGAACTGGGGTGGCAGATGATCCAACGGGTGCATGCCGAAGGCTTTCCCTTTGCGGCTATCGCTTGTGACAGCCACTATGGACGCAGCGCCTGGTTGCGCGACCAGATGACCGCGGCCGGTCTGGAATACTACGCAGATGTGCCCGCAGACACCAAAGTCTATTTGCAACCGCCCGTGATTGGCATCCCCCAAAACAAGCGGGGGAAGAAAGCCCAAAAGCGGCGTGTCCTCTCACCACGCGCCGTGCGCGTCGATAGCTTACGGCACGACCCTGACATGATTTGGCAGGCCATCACGCTGCGTCCCAGTGAACGGGGCATGCTCCAGGCTGATTTTGCTCGCTGCCGTGTTTGGACCGTCCGGGATGACTTTACAGTGGTTGAAGAATGGCTGCTCATTCGTCGTGATGGCAAACGCCACACCTACACCTTTAGTAATGCCCCCCGTGACATCCCCTTGCTCACAATGGCCCAACGCAAATCGGCTCGCTATTTCATCGAACGCAGCAATCAGGACGTGAAAACGGAGTTGGGCTGGGATGAATTTCAGGCCATCAAGCTGTCGGCCTGGGAACACCACTTAGCCCTGACTATCCTGGCCAGCTGGTTTATCACCGAAACCCGACTGGACTGGTCCCGCCGTTTTGCACGCGACCCTGAACTACTGGTCCATTATGAAGTCGAAGTGCTGCCTGCATTGTCGATGGCTAATGTGCGTGCCATGCTCATGGCCGCCATGCCTTTGCCCCAATTGTCGCCGGAGGAGGCTACCTATTTAGTTGTTAAACATCTTGATAATCGGACGCGATCCCGCAAATCTCGCTTGCGAAGCGGCTCAAGTCCTTAATGTGACATTGTCGTACTACTGAATAAAATGGTAGACGTGCCAGGCAGATGCGATTTTTCTGAGAAATCAGCGCGCAGTATTTAGAACGTCTTATAATCGTTGAGAGGGCGTTGTTGAGAATGGTCAAAACAGGGGTAAAACAGCAGTGGATGTGGCTTATTTTGTTCGCTGGGCTATGGGCGCTGGGGCCACTGCCCGTGCTGCTGGCTCAGACCGACCCCACCGCCACGCCCGACGCTGACGGTTTTATCTACGCCATCGTGCAGCCCAACGATTCGCTGTGGGCTATTGCCGCCCGCTCTGGCATCTCGTTGACGGAGCTGCTGGACCTGAATAACTTAACGGAATCCGCCCTCATCCAGCCGGGCGACCGGCTTATCGTGGCCATTGTTGCGCCGCTGGAGACCGCCACGCCGGAAGCTTTGCCGACAACGGCCGTTACGCGCCCACCGCCAACGCCCACCCACACCCCGCTGCCGCCGCCACTGACCGTCATTTGCCTGGTGGCCTTTGCGGATGAGAATGGCAACGGCGAACGGGAACCCACCGAGCCGCTGCAGGCGGGTGTGGCCTTCACCGTTTTTACCAGTGAAGGTGTGGTGGCCAACTACGTCACCGATGGGCTTGGCGAACCGTACTGCCTGACGGACCTGACGCCGGGTAATTACCAGATTACGCGCTCGGTGGGGCGTACGGAAACATTGACCAACAGCGGCAACCGTACCGTGTTTCTCGATTTTGGAGACCAGGTGATGCTCGGTTTTGGCAGTGTGGTGGGCTCAACGCCAGTGCCGACGGCAGCGGGTACGGCCGTTTCCGCTCCCCAGCCCGCCGCCATTATTGGCAGCGAAGCGGCGGTCCCGCTGCCGGATGTGCCTGTGCCTGATACCAACAGCCGGGCGGGACGGCCGTTTTTTATTGGCGCAGGCATCCTGATCGGCTTATTATTGGTTGGAGCGGCCGTTTTTATTGGTCGGAAGCGTACGTGAGCTTTATCATTTGGAAGAAGGGGTTCGGGCCATTCACAGTGCTCGAACAAATCAATCCGAGGACGAAGAAGCATGAAAAAAAATAGCTTGAAGTTACTGTTACTTGTTTTGTTGCTGCTGGGTCTGGGCAGCCAGGCGCAGCGCAGTCAGGCACAAACCAATTTGCTGCAAAATCCAGGTTTTGAACTGCCCTATAACAGCGATGGCTCCGCCAACGGCTGGGGGCGCTGGTTCCGCAACAGCAGCGCCGATCTGTTTGATGACTGCGCAAAGGGCTATCACAAAGAGCCGCATTGGAGCGCCGAAACAGTGAGCGCACCGCTTATTAACTCAGGCTCAGCCTCGCAGCATGTGGGCAACTCCTGGGATACCTGGGCCGCTGGTGTGCTGCAAACGGTCACCGTCAAGCCAGGCAGCACCTACCGGTTTACCGTGTGGGCCAGAGGCCGCGGCTCCAACAATGATTATCCGGCGCCTTCCGAAGGCGGACTGCGCATGGATGTGCAGGTGGGTATCGATCCCAACGGCAGCGGCTTGTGGAATGATGCCGACGTGAAGTGGAGCGGTTTTATTCAGCCGCACGACACCTGGCAGCAGGTTTCTGTGGAAATCACAGCTACCGGTGACAAAGTGAGTGTGTTTACCGCTGGGGACTACGGTTTACAAGGCGTGAACCAGTGCCGGGCCCATTTGGATGTGTGGTTCGATACGGCCGAGCTGATTGAAGTTGGCCCGCCGCCGACCAACACGCCGGTGCCACAGCCGACGTCGCCGCCACCACCACCAGCACCCGCGGCGACCAACACGCCGGTGCCACAGCCCACGGCCGTTCCGACAGAAACGGCCGTTCCCACCGAAGCGCCCACAGAAACCCCCACCACCCCGCCCGGTGCCACCCTCTGCGTCAACGCCTTTGCCGATGACAATGGCAATGGCCAGCAAGATGCCACCGAAGGGTTTATGGGCAGCGTCTCGTTCCGCGTGGCCAACAGCAGCCAGGTGGTGGCTCAGGCGGTCTCCAGCGGCACCAGCGAACCGGTCTGCTTTGCCGGGCTGGAACCCGGCGCGTACCAGGTGGAGCAGATTGTGCCTGGCCCGTTGGAGATGACCACCGCCGGCAATGCTACGGTCAACATCGACGCGGGGCAGACGGCGGGTGTGCAGTTTGGCAGCCGCATCCGCATGGACAGCGTGACGGACACCACCGAGCAGCCCGATGAGGTGGCCGATGCCGGGAACCCCGATCTTGTGACCACGCCCGTTGTGGAAGATGAGACGGATACGGCCGTTCCCGAAGCCGAAAGCAGTGGTCTGGCCTCGTACAGCGGCCTGATTTTGCTGGTGGCCGCCGTGGTGGTGCTGGGAGCGATTCTTTTTGTGGTGCTGCGTCGCACCGCTTGATAGTTGGCTTTGATACCATCAGGTGCGACGCATTTTCAGAGTGTGTCGCACCTAATGCTTGACATAAGGATGAAAGATGAAACAGCTTCCATTCGGCGAAACCTTCCAGACACAGTTCGACCGAATTGACAGGCAAATTACGACTTGGATGGCCCGCTACGGCATGACGATCATGCGGGTGGGGCTAGGTGTTGTTTTCTTCTGGTTTGGCGCGCTAAAGTTAGTGCCCGGCCTCAGCCCGGCCGAAGACCTGGTGCGCAACACCACCTACTTTGTCAACCCAGACTGGTTTATTCCGGTGCTGGCCCTGTGGGAAATGGCCATTGGCCTGGGATTGATAGTGGGCAAATTTATGCGACTGACGCTGCTGCTGCTCTTCTTGCAGATGCCGGGCACGGCGCTGCCGCTGGTGGTGCTGCCCGAGGCGGTCTGGACCCAGTTCCCCTATGGCCTGACGATGGAAGGGCAGTACATCATCAAAAATTTGGTGCTGATTGGCGCCGGGTTGGTGTTGGGCGGCACCGTGCGCGGCGGCCGTTTGCAGCCAGACCCGGAATAGAAACGGCAGCAAGCGTCGAACCATGCAGCCTCTCTGGCTGTGGCCGGCGTCTCGCCGTGCCACCCAGCCGGCACGGTCAGGAGACCGGCCGGAGCACGTGTATCGTTACAAAGAAAGAAACTAATGCGTGAAACGTGAAACGTGATGGAATTCTCCACGTTTCACGTTTCACGCCTCATCTTCCCACAACCCTGAAGGACACTTTTTTGACCGACTCTGCCCGCACGCGCTGGTTTTGGCTGGCGGTTTTGCTGATTGCCCTGGTGGCCGCCTGGCCGGAACTGGCGCAGCCGGGCCTGCTGAACACACGCGGCGGGGGGGACAGTCCGTTTTTGCTGCAGCGGTTACAGCAGCTGGAGACGGCCGTATTCGACGGCCACTTCCCCGTGCGCTGGATGCCCGATGCCAACTACGGCTATGGCTACCCGTTCTACAACTTCTACGCCCCGCTCTCGATTTACATCACCTTTTTGTTCCGGCTGATTGGCTTCAGCTACGTGCGTGCCATTCACCTCTCGCACTTGCTGGGGTATATCGTGGCGGGCTGGGGCATGTTTGTGTTG
>CAUJGI010000831.1 GCA_963169155.1 Chloroflexota bacterium | reverse complement strand
GTTGTTGTGCCCGACAATGTGCTGTTTGAAGGCGGCGCAGGCGAAACGGTGCGGCGTAAGCTGCTGCAAGAAAGCGATTTACACACCATTTTGCGCCTGCCCACCGGCATCTTTTACGCCCAGGGCGTCAAGGCCAACGTCCTCTTCTTCGACCGCAAGCCAGGGCGGGAAAAACCGTGGACAGACACTATCTGGTTCTACGACTACCGCACCAACGTGCACCACACCCTCAAGCAAAATCCCCTCAGCCGCGCCGACCTGGATGAGTTTGTCACCTGCTACAATCCAGCCAACCGGCACGAACGCCAACCCACCTGGAGCGAGGAGACACCGGACGGCCGTTTCCGCCCCTACTCCCTCGACAACATCCTGGCCCGCGACAAGGTGAACCTGGACATCTTCTGGCTGCGCGACGAATCGCTGGAAAACAGCGACAACCTGCCCCACCCGGACCTCATCGCCACCGAAATTGTGGAAGAGCTGGAAGCGGCCCTGGCGCAGTTCCGCCTGATTGCGGAAGAGTTAGGGGAGCTGGCGGAATGAAAGCCGGTGCACCTTCATAAAGCCCCTCGTTCAGGAGGTTTGTAATGACTGTGACTGACTGGCAAATGACCATCCCTGAGGCAACGATCGATTGGCTGATGGCGGGCGATGCTGCCATTCGTTGGCAAACAATGCGTGACTTGCTGGACGCGCCCGCAGCAGAATGGCGAGCTGAGCGGCAGCAAACGGCCGTAACCGGGTGGGGTGCACGATTATTGGCGGAACAGAAGAGTAACGGCCGTTGGGGTGGTGGCTTCTACTCGCCCAAATGGATTTCATCCACCTACACGCTGCTGACCTTAATCGACATTGGCCTTCCGCCGCAGCACGAGGCCGCCCGGCAAGGTGCTCACTTACTCCTTCAGACAATGTTGGGTGAATCTGACGATGACAAGTTTCGGCAGCGGCTGGCAGATTTAGATCGCTGTATCGTGGGCATGATGCTGCGCATTGGCGTTTACTTTGGTATTGATGAGGCCCGCCTCGAAGCGATTGTCGAAAATTTGCTGTCGGAACGAATGCCAGACAATGCCTGGAACTGCCGCCGCCAGCGTCGGCCTAAACCGCACCACAGCTCATTCCATACAACCTTTAACGTCCTGGAGGGGCTGCGCGAATATGTAGAGGCAGGCACCGGCCAGCAAATTGACGCGGTACTGGCGGCTGAACAGGCCGCTTTGGAATTGATGCGGCAGCACAAGCTGTTCCGCTCAGACAAAAGTGACGCGGTGATTAATCCCAAGTTCACCTTGTTTTCCTTTCCCTACCGCTGGCATTATGACGTTTTGCGGGGCTTAAGTTATTTTGCCCGAGCCAATGCCGCCAAAGATCCGCGCTTGCAAGAAGCAATGACGTTACTCCACGATCGACAACGACAAGATGGTTTCTGGCCCGTGCAGAACCGTTATTCGGGCAAAGAGTTTTTCCACATGGAAAAAGTAGGTGGGCCAAGCCGTTGGAATACGCTGCGAGCCTGGCGGGTGCTCCGCTGGTGGGCAAGGTAAGAAAGGGATACAAACTGCTGCCATAGGCACCAGCACCTTTTTCTAACTTTAGAGGACGAGGCTGGCATGATGAATGTGATTGTGAATCCTGAGGTATACGGCCGTTACCGGCCCACAAACAGGTCTACACACACCCTTGCCGTTGAGTCATTGTTGTTACCCCTTTCCCTATGACCTATCGTTGGCCACGTGGTAACACAAATAAACAACACCGGATTGAAACGGCCGTGTTTCCACCAAACGCAGGTTCAGGGAAGTTTCTAACGGGGGGAAAAACGGTATTCCTTCGCCCAACAGCACCGGCTGCACAAACAGGCCATACACATCAATCATGTTGCGCTGGATAAAGGCCGCGGCCAGCGTTGGCCCGCCCACTTCCATATCTTTGCCCGGTTCCTGTTGCAAGCGGCGAACCTCCGCGACGGCATCACCCCGCACCAGGCGCGTGTTGCCCTGCACTTCGTCCAGCGTGCTGGAAAAAACGATCTTGGGTGTTTTTTGCCAGATGCGGGCAAATTCCACTTCATGCGCCGGGAGGGTAGGGTCTTGATCGGCCGTTTCCCAGAAGCGCAGCACTTCATACATACCACGGCCGTAGCAGTACAAACCCATTTCCTGCTGCTGATGGTTGATAAACGTATGCAGTTCTTCATCAACCAGTACCCAATCGAGCGCCCCGTTGGGCCGGGCCACAAAACCGTCTAACGAAACCATAGTTGAATAGATAAGTTTTCTCATTTGTTTATTTCACCACGCGAAAGTGCAGGTGCGTCACGTCTGGCGTGTCGATGACCTCGATTTTTTCCAGGTCAATAGCGTAGTCTGCCAGGTTATCAAACAGACGAATGCCTTCGCCCAGCAGCATATGGGCCAGCTCAATTTGAATTTCATCAATCAGACCGGCCTTCAGGCACTGCTGCACAATCTGGCTGCCACCGACGCCCACGTTTTTGTCCCCGGCCGCGGCTTTAGCCAGGGCGACGGCCGTCTCCACCCCCTCCGTCACAAACACAAACGGCGACTCCTCGCCCAACCACTCCTGCGGCGGCTGGTGCGTCACGATAAAATGAGGCACGCCCAAAATCAATTGGCCACCCCAGGCGTTGGACACATCAAAATCCCGCCGCCCGGTGACCATAGCGCCAATTTTGGACCATTCTTCCTTGAGATAGTCAGCGCCGGTCTGGGAAACTTTAAAAACCCTGTCTACCCCTGGCACGCGAAAATCTGTGTCACCGCTAAAATACCATTTGTACAAACGGCCGATTTCATCATTCGGCCCGGCAATAAAGCCATCCAACGACATGGTGAAGGCTGCCACTGTTTTGCCCATCTTATCTCCTTTTCACTATCCTTTATGACGATTGCCGATGGTTTTACACGGCCGTTTTACACACCAGCAGCGCATTACCTTTTTGTAGAACGCAAGTTCTGATAATGTACTTT
>CAUJGI010000830.1 GCA_963169155.1 Chloroflexota bacterium | reverse complement strand
TTCACCCCGGCAAGCTCAAAAAAGGATTGGATGAAGGTAAGCATGTCGCGGTAGATGTCGATGGCGGTCAACTGCACGTCGGGCGGCCGGGGCAGCCAGGGGTCGACCAGGGGATTCAGCCCACAGGCCAGGTCCAGCACGGTGTGGATGGGCGGCAAGTTGGCCAGGGTGGTTGTGTAAAAGTGGTCGAGGATGAGCAGGCGCTCGCGGGTAGAGGCGTGGGCCTGCATGATGCTGTGGCAGATGGCGCGGAAGTGGGGGGAGGAGACGCCTGTGCTGAGCGAAGTGGAAGCTGCCGTTTCGCGCAGCAGCCTCAGGCCTTCTTCATAGTTAATCCGGCCCGGCTGGTAGGCACCACCAATCTGGTGCAGCTTGTTTTTGGTGGCCTTCACCGCTTCTTTGAGCGAACGACGCTTTGCCAGCTCCTGCGCCCCAATACGCCGCACCAGCTCCGGGGCAATCTCGCGATACTTTGCCCCTTGCAACACCTGTTCCGTTAACGATTCAAGCAGTTCTTCATCCATTTGAATTTAAGCGTAGCCGCGATTTCCAATCGCGCTGGCGTAGACGCGATTAGAAATCGCGGCTACGGTCTTTTTATGAGGTTCATCAGGTATTTGTTCGGCGCAGATTTTCCATGAGCTGGGTCATGAAGCGCAAATTGTGCAGCGTGGCCAGCCGCTGGTAGAGTACGTCGTTGAGGTTGTACAGGTGGTGCAGGTAGCCCAGGCTGTAACGGGTGCAGGTGAAGCAGTCGCAATATTCGGAGAGCGGGTGCTGGGTTTTGACGTGCTTTTTGTCCTTGATGTAGATGTAGCGGAAAAAGTGACCAGCATCGTCCAGACGGCCGTTACGCGGATCGGTGGTGAAGATGGTGAGACGGCCGTGTCGTGCGTCGCGTGTCGGCATGGTGCTGTCGAAAATGTTGTAGCCCATGCGGGCGCAGGCCACCACGTTGGCCGGATGGCCCACGCCCAGGGCGTGCAGGGTATACTGCAGCGGAATCAAATTGCGGGTAAGCTGGAGCATCTCGCCAAGCAGATTGCCGTCGGCATCCAGCGGCCAGCCGCCGTAGCCGTAGCCGTCGAAGCCGATGGCTAACAGCTGTTCGGCACACTGCTGGCGCAGGTTAGGTTCCGCCCCACCCTGCACCACGGCGATGAGCAACGGCCGTTCTCCCTCCGCCAACCGCCGCTGCCCCACAATCTTCTCAAACTCCGCCTTGCAGCGCGCCGCCCACTGCACCGTGCGCGCCACCGACTTTTCCTGCTCCGCCAATGGATCGTCCACGTGGGTACAATCGTCCAGGCAAATGACCACGTCGGAGCCGTAGCTCAGCTGGAGCTGAACGCTTTTTTCCGGCGTCAGATGAAACTTGCGGTCGGAGCCTTCGGGGCGGAAGGTGGCCCCTTTGTCGTTAATCGAGCCGCTTTTCGCGTTTTGGCGCAGCAGTGAGTAGACTTGAAAGCCGCCGGAATCGGTGAAAATGGGCCGGTTCCAGCCCGCCATGCGGTGCAGACCACCCAGCGCCTGGATGGTCGAGGAGCCGGGGCGCTGCATCAGGTGAAAGACATTCATCTGCACCGCCTGAATCTGGGCATCTTCCAAATCGCGAGCGTCCAGCGTGCGCACCACGCCCTGGGTGCCATCGGGCAGGAAAACGGGCAGTTGGAGCGTGCCGTGCGGTAGGGTTAGTTCTGAAAGCATGTGGTAAAACCTACCCCCACCCTGGCCCTCCCCCTGAGAGGGGGAGGGGAGGGGTGAGGGTTTAAGATTAACACTATCTTTGCAGTTTTACCTTGCCAGAGAAAGTGTCATACCCGCGAAGGCGGGTATCCATCTTGTTCACCAGAGTGGATTCCCGCATTCGCGGGAATGACAATCAAAAGTGCAAAGACAGTGATTAAATAGTTAACTTACTTATGACAACAAATCCACAATCTCCCCCGCCTGATTTTTTGGCCAAGATGGCCGGGCTGTTGGGGGAAGAATTTGAACAATTTGCCCAGAGTTATGGTGAGGCAACGGCCGTTGGCCTGCGCGTCAACACCTTAAAGCTGAGCGCCGCTGATTTTAGCACCCTTTCGCCGTTTGCGCTGAAAGCGGTGGGGCCGCACGAGCCGGACGGCTTTTTGGTAACCGATGACAGCAAGCCGGGCAGCCACCCCTACCACGCAGCGGGGCTGTACTACCTGCAGGAGCCATCGGCGATGGTGGTGGGTGGGCTGGTAGACGCCCAACCGGGCGAGCTGGTGCTGGATCTGGCGGCCGCGCCCGGCGGCAAAGCCACTCATCTGGCGGCGCAGCTGCAAGGGCGCGGGCTGCTGGTAGCCAACGACGTGCACACCGGCCGCGCCCGCCTGTTGGCGGAAAACATGACCCGCTGGGGGGCGGCCACCAGCCTCATCACCAGCGCCGACCCGGAGCACCTGGCGGCACAGTTTGGCCCGATTTTTGACCGCGTTTTGGTTGATGCGCCATGCTCTGGCGAAGGAATGTTCCGCAAACAGGGTCCGTTTGAGTGGAGTGAGGGCATGGTACTGGCCTGTTCGCGGCGGCAAACGGCCGTTCTGCACACCGCCGCCCAATTGGTCAAACCTGGGGGACGGCTGGTGTATGCCACCTGCACCTTCTCGCCCGAGGAGGATGAGGCGGTGATTGCCCACTTTTTGCGCCAATTTCCCCAGTTTGAGCTGATCGATCCGCCGCGTTTTGCTGGCTTTGGCGCGGGACGGCCGTCCTGGGTAGACGAATCACTGGCAGATGACGCTTTGGAAAAATGCGTCCGCCTCTGGCCGCACCACTTCCCCGGCGAGGGGCATTTCATCGCCGTGAGGCAGCAGATCGAGGCTGTAAAACCTCAAAGGTTTTGCAAACCTTTGAGGTTTGCGCCGCCGGGCAAAAAGGAGTTGGCGGTGTGGCAGGCGTTTGCCGATGAGGTTTTGCAGGTAGATTTTGACGAGGAGCGGTTGCTGCTGGTAAACGGCCGTCTCTACCTGCTGCCGGAGCTGGCCCTGGAAACCGGCAAGCTGCACCTGATCCGCTACGGCCTGCTGTTGGGCGAGTTTGGCAAAGGGCATTTCCGGCCCGACCACGCCCTGGCGCTGGCGCTAAAGCCGAACGATGCGGCGCTGACGGCCAACTTTGCCGCCGATTCGGACGAAATTGCCGCCTACTGGCAGGGGCTGGACTTTGCCAGCGCCGGGCCGGACGGCTGGCTGCTGGTAGCGGTGGATGGCTTTGGGCTGGGCTGGGGCAAGCGGGTGAACGGCCGGATCAAAAACCATTATCCGCGGGGGTTGAGACGGAACAGAGATTGGCGTGTAGAAAGTGCTTAGTTTTTTGCCGCGAATTACGCGAATTTGCGCGAATCTTTGGCGTTAATTCGCGTAATTCGCGGCTAGAGTGTGAGGAGACGGCCGTTCACCACACGATCTTTCAGTGCGTTCCGGGTATCGACGATGAGCGGGGCGTGTTGGGCGATGAGGTGGTAGTCGAAGTTGGCGTGGTGGGTGACGATGACCACGCAGTCGGCTTGCTGGAGGGAAACGGCCGTCAGAGGGCTCGATTCGGCGGTAAAATCGTCGAGCGTCAGGCGGGGCACGTAGGGATCGTGGTAAGCAATCTGCGCGCCCTGGGCCAGCAGCAGGTGGATGATGTCCAGCGCCGGGCTCTCGCGCAAATCGGCGACGTTGGGCTTGTAGGCCACCCCCAGCAACAGCACCCGGCTGCCGTTGACCGCCTTGCGGAACTCGTTAAGCCCGGCAGCGACCTTGCCCACGGCGTAGGCGGGCATGGCGCTGTTCACCTCGGCGGCCAGCTCGATAAAGCGGGCGGTGTAGTTGAGGGTACGCAGCTTCCAGCTGAGGTAGTGGGGGTCGATGGGGATGCAGTGGCCGCCCAGGCCCGGGCCGGGATAAAACGGCATGAAGCCGTACGGCTTGGTGGCGGCCGCTTCCACCACTTCCCACACGTTTAGCCCCAGGCGGTCACACATCAGGGCCACCTCGTTGACAAGGCCAATGTTGACGGCGCGGAAGGTATTTTCCAGCAGCTTTACCATTTCGGCGGCGGCAGTGCTGGAAACGGGCACGGGTTGGGCGACGATGGTGCCGTAGAGGGCAACGGCCGTTTCCTGGCAGGCGGGTGTCATGCCGCCAATGACTTTGGGCGTGTTGTAGACGGTGTAATCGGTGCGGCCCGGGTCGATGCGCTCCGGCGAAAACGCCAGGAAAAAGTCGCGCCCGACCTGGTCGCCATTGCTGACCAGCCGGGGCAAAATGACCTCTTCGGTCGTGCCGGGGTAGGTGGTGGATTCCAGCACCACCAGCTTGCCGGTGGCGCCAACCTGGGCAATCTTTTCGGCGGCGTCGATGATGTAGGAGATGTCTGGGTCTTTGGTTTTGCGCAGCGGTGTGGGTACGCAGATG
>CAUJGI010000829.1 GCA_963169155.1 Chloroflexota bacterium | reverse complement strand
GCACCACGGGCAGCAGCTCAAGGCGAATCTCCCCGGCGGCCAGTTCACCCAGCACCGGCTCGCCGGTAAGCTGGTTCCACAGGGTCAGGGTGGATCGGTCGTACATCAGCTTGTTGCTGCGGAAGAGGAAACCAGACGAGCCAAAGGTGTAGGTGACTTCATTGCCGTCCAGGTCGGTGGAACGGCCGTCGTAAGCAATCGCCGCGCCGCACAGGGTGCAGTAGGCCAGGGAGACAGGCACCCCGCCGACCACGTCGTTGGCCATCTCGTGCCAATCCAAAATACGCAGCGGGTAAGCCCGGGCGTCGCCGTTCAGGGCAATGCCAAAGACCGGTTCCCACGGCTCTATGTACTCCGCGTCGGCGGCGGGCAGCATGTTGGGATTGTTGAGTGCCGGGATGCCATCGACGACGACACCGCCCCACTGAATTTCCTCGACGCGAACATTGCTGGGGTGTTTGTCTTGCAGGAAAAGGCCAAAGGTGGTGTCGATGTCGGCCAGCAGGCGGCCTTTCCAGCTGGTGAAGCCAGGCGGCGGGGTGAGTTCGGTGCCGCCGTACCAGGTGATCCAGTCGCCCCAATTGCTGCCCCAGCTTTGCCCGCTGAGCGCGTCCAGACTGGCGGCGATCTCTTCTAACTCGGGATACTGCACCAGGCCAATTTGCCGTCCGCGCAGCAGCTCGATGAGCACAGCGACAAAACGCTGGTCTCCGACAGCCAAAATGCGCGCCAGGGCGGCGTCCACCTCGCTGCGGCTGCCTTCGCTGAGGTTAAACAGGAGGGCGCGGGCCTCGTCGTCGTCGTTGGGGTCATTGTTTGTGGTTTCAGTTTCGGTCATCTCATTTTCTGGGGTGGGAACGGCCGTTGCCACCGCTTCCGGCTCATTGGTTGGGGTTGGTGTTGCATTGTTTTCGCTGGGGATTGGGCCACATGCGGCCAGCCCGAGCAGCAAAATTGCCAGGGGAATGGTTCGCCAAACAGACATGAATCTGCTCCTTTTGCTGTTTTTGGAGCAGTATAACAGGGGATGTGAGGAACGGAACGGCCGTTTAGCAACGTGTAAGCATTTGGTAAGGGTGCTGTAATCTGGTAACAAAAAAGGACGGTCCACCAGGCAAACCGTCCTTTTCAAGACGCAAAATCGAGAATCTGTTAGTTAGCAGTAAAGATAACGCCGTTCTCGCTGCCGTGTTCGTTGGTCCAGTAGGCATCGGCCGCTTCGTCGTTGCGCCACTCGGAGCCGTTCACCAGGTAGCGGAACTGGAACTGGCCTTCTTTGGGCAGACGAACTTTGGCGCGGAAGGGACCATCTTTCACCTGCTTCATTTCGATGGGCTGCCAGCCATTGTGCTCTGATACCAAAGCAACCTGGTCAGCATTTTCTGCGTTGACCTCAAACGTGACTTCACACTCGTCCTTTGTCTTAAGGAACTTTTTCTTCAACATACGGTATTACCTCCAAAAATTTGGGTTTATGTTCCGATTGGAACCGGTGTGTGCGATGTTAACTTCTTGATTACACGAGGCGACGAATGGGCTGTCGCCAAAGCAGCGCCGCATTATAGGCAATATAGTTGATGTGTCAAGTATTTTTGTAAAGCGGGGGCTTTTTGGCTGTATTACCAGGCAAACGGCAACTTTTAAGGCTAAAAATTAGCACATACGTTCTGATTTTATGATATAATCTGGCGGCACGCAGGCACGCATTGCCTCCCTTTTTATTGTCCAAAACAAAGGAGATTGTGACATGCAGATAGTTGAACGGTATCCCGATAATGTTTTTTGCTGGGTAGACCTTAGCACGCCAGACCCGGAAGCCGCTAAGGCATTTTACACGGGCCTGTTTGGTTGGGAAGTTGATGACCGGCCAATTGATAGTGGCGGCGTTTATTCCATGCTCCAGATTGATGGCAAAAATGTGGCTGGCCTGGGCGAGATGCAGCCAGAGATGAAGGCGCAGGGCATCCCTGCCTTTTGGAACTCCTACGTGAAGCACGATGATGTCGATGGCATTGCCGCAAAGCTGGCGGCAACAGGCGGCACGGTTATGTTCCCGCCGATGGATGTGATGGATTCCGGCCGGATGACCCTGGGTATGGATTCGACGGGCACGCCGGTTGGCGTGTGGCAGCCAACCGGGCACATTGGCGCGCAGCTGGTGAACATGCCAAACACGTTGGTCTGGAACGAACTGCAAACGCGCCAGCCCGAGGCTGCCAAGGCATTTTACGAAACGGTTTTTGGCTGGACCAGCGCTGCTGATGAAAATGGGTACGTGACGTTTGCGGCAGACGGCCGTATGCAAGCGGGCATGATCACCATGGATGACAACTGGGGGCCAGAAGTGCCTCACAACTGGTCGGTCTATTTCATGGTAGACGATGTGGCGGCCAAAGCCGCGCTGGCCCAAGAACTGGGCGGTACAGTCATGGTTCCCGCCACGCAGGCCGGAGAGATGGGCACCTTTGCCGTGATTCAAGACCCGCAGGGCGGGGTGTTCAACGTGATGTCCTTCAATGGCCCGGTGGATCCGCCGCCGGGATATGAAAAGGCGTAAGATTCTGTAATTGAGTAATTGGGGAATTCTTACCCTCACCCCAGCCCTCTCCCTCTGTGGGAGAGGGAGCCATTTCCCCCCCCCTGAGTGGGGGAGGGTTAGGGTGGGGGTTAGATTTGTGTCCGCACTTTGGATTTTGGTGGAGCTGAAGTGAGGAAGTCGCGGGCAAAACGTTCGTTGTAGTCGTTGATGAGCTGCTGGATACGGCCGTAATCCGCCCCGGCCACCAGCAGCCCGGCATGATATTTCTTGGGGAGCCGCCAAACAATTTCTGGATCGGTATATGCAGATAAATCGGGGTATTCCTGCTGCGCCAGGCAGATGATGAGCCCGGCGTAGTCCGCGCGCGGCGTGGGTGGTTGGTGTGCCTCGCGCCGCACGCTGGCCAGGTCGATGCGCGCGGCTTCCTGCCACAGCACAATGCCCGTGGCTGCGGCCACCAGCCGGTCGATGTTGGCCCCACCGACGCGTGCGGCCGTTTCCAGGAAGTAGAAACGGCCGTCGGCCTCTGCCTGGATAAATTCGGTATGCGCCACGCCGCGTACCTGTCGCAGTACGTGCATCAAATTGGCGTTGGCGGCCAGCAGCGCCTGGCTGCTTTCGCTGTCGCGGTCCAGGGTGCGGGTGTTAAAAATGCCGCCCCCGGTGGTGACGGCCAGCGGCGGTGTGCCGTACTGGCTGGCGATGGCAAACACGACCTCTTTTTCCCAGATCAGCGAATCCACATGGCAGACGTTGCCCACCACAAACTGCTCCAGCAGGTAAAACGAGCGCTGATCGCCCAGCTCATTAACCGCCTGCCAAACGGCGTCGGCGTCATACAGCTTGCGAATGCCTACCGCGCCCGCCTCGAAGCGGGGCTTGAGCACCCACGGAGCAGGCACACGCTGCAGAAACTCGTTGAGATCGTTGTTGTTGAAGACGGCCGTAAATTCCGGCACCAGCACCCCTTCGTCCCGCGCCTGCACGCGCATCGCCAGCTTGTCGCGGAAATGGCGCGCGGTGGTTTCGCCCATGCCCGGAATGCGC
>CAUJGI010000828.1 GCA_963169155.1 Chloroflexota bacterium | reverse complement strand
TCTAGCTCCTTACGCAAAAAACTGTGCAGCGACGAAATTATAGCATACTGCTCTAGACTAGAGGCAGCCGCTTTTCCGGTCAGTCGCTAACCGTTGACAATTGACCGTTAACCATTAACACGGCCGTATTCCCCCGGCACTCCCTGCACCCCCACCTCATCCAAAAAGTCGTAAATCTGGTGCACTTCTGGGGCGTGGAAGCGGGCCACCATGCCCGACGGCGGCAGCGGTTCATCGTAGAAAAAGGCGGGCAGATTGTCGTCTTCTTCGGCAAAACCGGCGGCCAGGTTAAATTGGCGCTCCAGGCGCAGCGTGGCCCGGCCCAGGCGCTGGAAAAAGCCGGGGGTCAGCTCCGTACCAACGGCCGCATTCACCGCGTTGGCCAAAAAGGCCACGTTGGGATTGGTCACCGTGCGACCAAAAATGCAGATGCCCAACGAATCCACCGCCGCGCAGCCGATTTGCGCCTCCAGGCTGAGCCGCTTGAGCTCGTCCACACCCTTGCTGCGCGAATCCAGCCGGGGCACATTACCCGCCGTGTGGTCGGCCCCCTGCGCCGTGGTCATCATCGAGATGCCCGTCACTTCGATGACGCGCGGGTCGTAGGCGGAAATCGCTTGCTTTTTGATGCACGGCACGCGGTGAATGCCGTAATGCTCGCCCACCCGCGCCGTGCCTTGTGCCCAGAGACGGCCGTCTTCAGACCCATCCTTCAGTTCCAAAAAGACCCGCCGCATAAAATCCAGATCGCCAAATTTAGCCAGCCCCGCATCCATCAGCACGGCAATCATCGCCCCGGTTTCGATGGTGTCGATGCCCAATTCGTTGCAATACTGGTTCATCTCCGCCAGGTGATCGGGATCGCTGAGGCCACAGTTGGTGCCCAGCAGCGCCAGCGTCTCATACTCCACCGGCGAGGTAATTTCCTTGCCGTCGGCATCCACGTACACGTTGCTGCACTGGATGGTGCAGCCGGGCATGCAGGCGTGGGTGTGGTTGCCGCCACGCGCATTGTTCAGCGCCGTGATGTAGTCGCCGCCCATCTTAAACGGCTCTTCAGCGTCATTTACCTGCGCGCCAAGGGTAAAGTTGTTCACCGGAATGCCCCCGATGTGGTTGGTGTAGTCGGCCATAGCCATCGTGCCGATGGGGGCGTAGGTGTTTTGGATGGCCGGGTCTTCCTGAATCCATTTGGCGTAGGTGCGCACCGACTCCAGCGTCTTTTTGCGGTCGTGCAGATTGGGCATCTTGTGCAGCTCAATGACAATCGCCTTCACCTTTTTGCTGCCCATGACCGCCCCCACCCCGCCACGCGCCGCAAGGCGGGACGGCCGTCCGTCACTGTCGCTAATGGTGATGCCCGCCAGCAGGCCCTGGTATTCACCGACCGGGCCGCACAGGGCAAAGGCGATCTTCTTGCCGTATTTTTCGTAGAGCAGTTCGGCCGTTTCGGTGTTGTTTTTGCCCAAATACGGCGCGGCATCCTCAAAAGTGAGCTGTCCTTCTTTATCAAAGTGCACAACCACCCACTCGTCGGATTGGCCATGCAGGGTAAATCCGGCCACCTCGATGCGCCCCATGGCGTAGGCCAAGGTGCCGCCTGCGTTGGCCTCTTTGATGCCACCGGTGAGCGGGCTTTTGCAGCCCACGCTGAGCCGGTTGGCGTTGGAGAAGGTGGTACCGGCAAATGGCCCGGCCGAGAAAATCAGCGGATTGTCCGGCCCCAGCGGGTCCACCGTGGCCACACCACCTTCCACCAGCGTTTTGGCGATGAAATACCGCCCGGCCATCACCAGCTCTTCGCCTTCCATCGGCTGGCGGGTCACAGTTTGGTCATTCAGATGAATGTGTAGGTAGTTGCGCATGGGTTTCCTCTCTAAAAACCTGTCAGGTTTATCAGATGAACGTTCATCGAGATGTTGGTTGAAAAACCTGACAGGTTTGGGTAAACGAGTTGCCTACAAGGGTATCACAAAACGGCCGTTCCGCCCCCGCATCCCCCGTCATTTTCCGAAATTCTCATGGTCAAAACCCCCTCTTTTGCCCGGTCATTTGTGATAAGATTCCGGCATGAACAAAAAACCACAACTTTCCCTGGAAACGGCCGTTTCCTACATCAAAAACGGCGACACCCTCCTCGTGGGCGGCTTTGGCATGACCGGCAACCCCGTCCACCTGCTGCACGCTCTGGCCGAAACGGCCGTGCGCGACCTGACCTACGTGGCCAACAACGTCGGTGAACCCGGCCTGGGCGGCGGCCGTTTGCTGCGCAACGGGCAAATCAAAAAAGCAATTGGCTCCTTTTTCACCAGCAACCGCGAAGCCGTCGCGGCCGCCCAATCGGGCGCGATGGAAGTAGAGCTGATTCCCCAAGGCTCGCTGGCCGAAGCCATGCGCGCCGCTGGGGCGGGCATTGGCGGTTTTTACACCCCCACTGCGGCGGGCACCGTCCTGGCCGAGGGCAAAGAGACGAAGATGATTAACGGCGTACTGCACGTCTTCCAGCCCGCCCTGCGCGGCAATGTGGCCCTCATCCGCGCCTGGCGTGCCGACGAGGCGGGCAACCTGGTCTACCGCATGACGGAGCAAAACTTCAACAAGGCAATGGCCACCGCCGCCGACCTGGTGATTGCCGAAGTGGAAGAAATTGTGCCGCTCGGCGCGCTTGATCCCAACGAAATTCACATCCCCGGCTGTTACGTCGATTTTCTGGTGCAGGCCCACACGACGCTGGAAGATTTGGGCAGCTCCGCCTCCATCGACGGCGGGGCCATAAAGGCGGGCGACGTGCGCATGGTGATGGCCGAACGCGCCTTGCGGGAGCTAAAGCCGGGTGACGTGGTCAACCTCGGCGTGGGCATCCCCACCCTGGT
>CAUJGI010000827.1 GCA_963169155.1 Chloroflexota bacterium | reverse complement strand
GGGAGAACGTTCTGAACGTGCGTCCCATCAGCGTGCACGACAACTTCTTTAGAATCGGTGGGCATTCGCTGGTGGCCGTGCGTGCTTTTGCCACAATTGAGAAGGAAACGGGCTTGCAGCTGCCGCTGACCGTTTTGTTTCAGGCTCCCACCATTGCCGAGCTGGCCCAGGTTATTCAAAGTGAGGGGTGGACGTCTAATTGGACCTCGCTGGTGCCTATCCAGACCAAGGGATCGCGCCCACCGTTCTTTTACGTGTCGCCCTTTCTTATCAGCGTATTGAGCCTGTCTCAGCTGGGCCACGACCTGGGGGATGACCAGCCGCTGTACGGCCTGCAGCCGCAGGGCATGGATGGCGATCACCCGATTCATCAAAGCGTGACGGAGATGGCCAGCCATTACATCGACGAAATGCGTTCGCTCAAAGCGCAAGGGCCTTACCTGATTGGCGGCCATTGCGCCGGGAGCTGGGTGGCTTTTGAAATGGCCCAGCAGCTGCAAGGGCAGGGCGAACAGGTGGAACTGTTGGTACTGGTTGACGCCGAACCGCCCAACATTGTGCCGCCCAAGATCAGCCGTCTGCAATATGTGGCCAGTCGCCTGGCTTATTTTTGGCGCGACGGCCGTTTGTGGCCCGCCATCAGCTGGCAGTTGAGCTTGTTATACCAGCGGCTTGTCATCTACAACTTTGGCGAGGAAAATAACCGCCGGGTAGCCGCGGTGCGCAAAGCCCATGCCGATGCCCATCGCGTTTATCAATCCGGTATTTTTGAGGGTGACGCGGTGTTTATCCGCAGTTCAGAATCGGTGGCGATGAAAGATAAAGATTGGCACGAATGCTGGTCTGAACTGATCACCGGGGAGTTAGATATTGAAGTGGCAGAAGGCACCCATGCGAGCCTGTTGGTGGAGCCTACGGTGAATGCGCTGGCCAGGAAAATCCGGGCGGCGATTGATGGGGTGATAGACGGCCGTTTGGCCCAGCCGCCCGCCTCGCAAATGGACGCCGTGACAATTCAAGATCTGTAGCGTGATGCGATGACTCAAACCGCTTTGAATCAAAACCAACTTTGGATTTCCTGCCCCAAACCAGTGGACAAGCCACGATTGCGCTTGATTGGCATTCCCTACGCCGGGAGTGGACCGGTGGTGTATCACCCCTGGGTTGAGGCGATGCCGCCGGATGTGGAAATGTGGGGCATTCGCCTGCCCGGGCGCGAGACCCGTTGGCGGGAACCGGCTTTTACCAGCCTGTCCCCGCTGGTAGAGGCGTTGGCGGCGGTGTTACGGCCGTTGCTCGACACCCCGTTCATTCTCTTCGGCCACAGCATGGGGGCTCTGATCAGCTATGAACTGGTCCATTACTGGCGGGCGCAAAACGGTCCCCAGCCGGTTCACCTGATGGTTTCTGGCCATCGGGCACCGCACCGGCCAGCCCTCAACCCCAAAGTCCATCAGGCCGATGACACCACCTTCCTCAACCGGTTAAAAAATCTGGGTGGCACCCCGGCTCGCTTTTTTGAAATGGAAGATTTGGTTCGTCTGACGCTGCCCGCGCTGCGGGCCGATTTTTCCGTGTGGGAAAATTATCAGCACGAAGTTCGACTCCCTCTGGGAATTCCGCTGACCACCTTTGGCGGTCGCGGGGACAGCGAAGCCAGAGAAGACGATTTTTACGCCTGGGCACAGCACACCACAGGCCCTTTTGCGGTGCATCTGTTTAACGGCGACCATTTTTATTTTCGCAGCGACCTGGCCCCCTTGATGGCTCACGTGTGGGAAGTTTTGAATACGGCCGTTTAGCTCATTTCCCCGGAAACTGTTACAGCTACGCTTTTTGCCCAAAAAACAGGGAGAGCTGTGCCAGAGAGGTGATGCGAAGCACTTTATCAGGCAGCGGCAGCTTTCCGCCTTTGTCTTCGCGATCAATCCAGATTCCCCCGGCAAACCCCCCATTGGCGACGGCCGCAACTGCATCCACCTCCAGATTATCACCCACATAGAGGCAGGTAGCCGGGTCCTGGCGCAATCGGGCCGCGGCGCGCCGGAAGATGGTTTTGCTGGGTTTGTGCACCCCCACTTCTTCGCTGATGGTCAGCTGGTCCTGGGGGATGATGTCGCCCAGAAGCTGCTCGATTGTTTGGCGCACGGAGGAGGAGTGGTTGGAGAGGATGCCGAGTTGAAGTTGGCGTGTTTTTAGCTGGCGCAGCGTGGGCTGAACGTCGTCAAACAGATGGTGGGGCAGACGGCCGTATCCCGCATAAATCTCGTAGGCGAAATTGTAGCTGCCGTCCGAATGGCCCAGGCGGCGCAGTAATTGGCGGTACAGCTGGATGATCTCTCGTTTTTTTTGCGGCCGCAAGGAACCCGCCATCATCCCCCGGGAAATGTCGGCTTGCAGCGACGCCTGGGCGGCAGCTACGTCGGCTTCGGTGCAGGCTACCCCGTAGTTTTGGAAGAGCGCCGCCGTGCGGGCAATGTGCGAAACGTGAAGCCCTAATGAGTAGGCAAGCGTGAAGTCCCAATCGAAGAGTACGGCCGTAATGACTGCAAAATTTGGAGAAACGGTCATTTTTTGTCCTGTGTTGGCATGATGTTCCCTGTGGGGAAACATTGTACCAGTTTGACGCTTCACCGGCGTGAAGGTCACATCAAAATAGCGCCCATGCGTGAGAAGAGCGTAAAAAATGCCCCGCCCATGCAATCTTCCGTTTCTATACCTGGTGCCTCTATCGGGATACATTGAACCAACCACGACCGTTTGGTAAGGTCTGGGTTATGGAACAAAATGTGAAACCAAACCCTTCCCGACTGGTCGCAGTGGTTGGCCCGTTGGGGGCCGGCGTAGAGGATCTGGCCCGCTATCTGGCCGATCGGCATAAAGCAGTGGTGGTGGAAGTAGGCGATTTTGCCCGCCAGCTGGTAGAAGAAGCGGACAAAGCGGAGCGAGCCACTTACGACAGTTCGTCCGAACAGCTGGCCAGCCATGGCCCCGAATACGTCCTTTCCCGCCTGGTGGAAGAGATCCGCCACAACGATGAATGGCAGGGTGCGCCGCTGGTGATCACGGGCGTGCAGACTCCGGCGGAAACGGCCGTCCTGCAAGAACAGTTTGGTGATGATTTGCTGGTCGCGTACGTTAAGGTCGGTAGCCAGGCAGCTCGCTTTGACCGCGTACAGCAGCGTGATCGCCCCACTGAACCTGAAGATTTCCAGGAATTTGTCGAGCAAGATGAAGCGCTGAAGGAGGAGACTGCCCTACCGCAGACGCAGGCAAAGGCGGACGTGATCCTCTGGAACAGCGATTCGTTGGCGGCGTTTCATGAGCA
>CAUJGI010000826.1 GCA_963169155.1 Chloroflexota bacterium | reverse complement strand
CAATCCTTCCAGCTGAAAATAGTGGTTGATGAAGTTAATACGCGGCTCATGGATGTCATAGGCGTAAAACTTTAACCGCTCACCGTTCAACGAATACCGATCACCGCCTTCCGGGAACATCCAGCGCAGCGCCAGCGGATTCAGCCCGCAGGCAATGTCCAAGATAGCCTGCGGCTGGCCGGTGACGGCAAAAATCTGCCGGTAAAAGTCAGTCATGATGGGCAGGCGCTCGCGGGTGGAGAGATGGGCGTCCAGGCTGGCCAGACAGAGCTGGTTGATCTGTTCTTGATCATTGGCGGCAAACGCTGCGCTGAGCTGTTGGGCCACCGCGTCATAGTCCGGGTCGCCCAGGTAGGGGGCCATGATGCTGTGCAGCCGGGCGCGCACTGCCTTGATGGCCGCCTTGGGCTTTTTGTACTGGTGCGCCGCCTCTTCGGCCAGCTGGCGAATGGTGGCTTCGCTGGTGTCGCCGTATTTGCGCGATTGTTTGATGGCCTCGGTAACGGCCGTAATAAACGCCTCATCTTTCTTGTCCATGCGCTCCATCATACCAAGGGAAGTTGTTGAAAACGAGAGGCAAAAAACTTATACTGGCCGCGCCCTAAGCGGGCAGTAAACACACGATATGGCTTGTGGGATAATGATAAATGACCTCATTTCCTGACGAATCGATTGATTACCGCACCCATCCCGAGGCCTACCGAATCGGCCGTGGTGAGACGGGCGTGCTGACGGTGGAGCCTTACAAAAGCGAGATCCTGCCGCACTGGCGCTTCAAGACACCGGAAGATGCCGAAGCATCCGCTGCGGCCATCCTGGAACTGTACGAGGCGTACAAAAGCAGCGGCGACTTTGTGGGCATGGACATGGCGCGCAAGTTCTTGCAGATGGGCTACACGCGCTCGCGCCGCTACGCCCGGCATCGGTCTGGCCGCAAGTACGACGACGATGGCCGCGAACTGCCCGAAGACCCTGATCCCCAGAAGGCGCGGTCGGCTGAAGTGTTTAAGGCTGCCTGGGACCGCGTGCGCGAAGATGGCGAATACCAGCAGCGCAAGCAGGCACACCAGCGCCTGGTGGCCAAATCGCGCAAAAAGTAGAGTAACGGCCGTTGCCAGGGCAGGCGTTTTCCGCCAACAGGGCAAAGTTCGCTGGTGTTTGACATTTCGTTAGCCAATGCCCTCTGGCGGCGCGAGAGATTTTCGGGCCGGTCTGCCCAGCTTCAAACCCACAACCAGGCCGACGCTGGCCAGAATGGTGACCATGCCTACCAGCATGCCGCTCGTGAGCGACTCATGGAAGAACAGCACACCCCAAAGTGTGCCAAATACAGGCACCAGGAAAGTGACGCTGGTGGTGCGGCTGGCCCCCACGTTTTGCAGCAGCGCGTAGAAAATCAGGTAGGCCACGCAAGTGGAAAGCAGGCTCAGAGCTAAAAGTGACAGCCAGACGGCCGTTGTCGGCCAGCTGTTTGGCAGCTGAAAAGCAGCTGGCACCATCAGGATCGCGGCCGCACTGAGCAGTTGGACCATGGAGGCGGTCAGTGGCGGCAGATGTTTCATGTGTCGCGCGGCATAGAGCGCGCCAGCCCCATAACTCATAGCGCCCAGCAGCGAAGCGATAACACCAACGGCCGTTGCCCCGTTCAGCGCCACTGGTCCGCCCCCAACCAAAATGATCACCCCGGTAAAGCCCAGGAATAAGCCGGTCACTTTACGGCCGCTCAATTTTTCACCGGCCCATAACGCGGCAATAACGGCCGTAAACAGCGGCGTGGTTGAATTGAGAATAGCCGCCAATGAAACGGAAATACGCAGTTCAGAAAAGGCAATGAGGCTAAACGGCAGGGCACAGTTGAGCAGCCCCACCAGCAGGTAATGATGCCAGTTATGCTTTAATGCCAGCACCGTCTTTAGCGGTTGCTGCCGCTGGCGGAAGTGCGCCACCCCGGCCAGCACCAGCCCGGCTGACAAGACGCGCATAAACATCAAAAACAGCGGATGTAACGCTTGAACGGCAATATTGATAAAAGAAAAAGAAGCGCCCCAAATGGCGCCCAACAGTAGTAAGGCAGCAGCTTGACTCAGTTTCATGTTGTACTCCTTTTTTGCTGATTTTGTTCTGCTTTTCCTTATATAATAAGGGCCACGCTTGCCCAGAAATTGTATTTTTTCGACAACTTGCTTAAGCGCTTGAGGCAAACAATGGCCGCCGATTGGCACACTCCGTTAGATGATCTTGGCTTCCAGCTGGCGCCCCCCAGTGTTGAATTACGGCCGTATGTGCAATCCTTCTGGTCATTCCGGCGGGCAGCACCGCTGCTGACCTTTCGCGAGGAATATATGCATCCGCGTGGGGGTTTTGGCGTGGTTTTCAACTTTGGTGATCCGGTTTTTCTGGACGGCCGTTTGGTCAACGAGCCGCTTTTTTTAGATGGGGCCAACACGTTGTCGCGCAAAATGGGCTTTGTGGGTCGGGTGGATATGGTAGGGATTCGCTTTCAAGAAGGGGGAGCGTATCCGTTTTTAGGCGTGCCGCTGCATGAACTGCGCGACGCCTTCACGCTGCTGGACGTGCTCGACCGGCGGCAGCTGCTGCGGTTACATGTGCAGCTGGCAGAAACAGCCGTTTTGGCCCACCGCTTCCAACTGCTCGATCAATGGCTGATGGCCCGTTTGGCGCAGGGCCAGGCGCGCAGCCTGCTCATTCCGCCTTCGCTGGCGCGGCTGCAAGGCCAGGTCGGCCAGCTGCCCATTCCGCAGCTGGCCGAGGAGCTGGCGGTAAGCCAGCGGCAGCTGGAACGGCTTTTTCAGATGCAGGTGGGCATGACGCCGAAGCAGTATGCCCGGCTGGTGCGCGTGGAAACGGCCCGGCTGGCCTTGAAACAGCCCATGGACACCACCACGCGCCTGGCAGTTGATTTGGGCTTTTACGATCAGGCCCACTTCAACCGCGAATTACGCACGGTGATTGGCATGACCCCCACCGCCTACAAAAAGCGTCAGCTGCCGGTACCGCACCCAGGCTGAAACCTGGCGCAACGAAAATCGGTTTGCCGGGTTTCTTGATATCATCTTGCTTTTCGTGCGGTTGGCGGGATCCGGCCGTGGGGCTGACCCCCCCACTTTCGGAACCTGACGATGAAATCAACGGCCGTAGGCACTACCTCAGGCTGCTTTATCTGGATAGTGGCGTTTGGGCTTGTTTCGCT
>CAUJGI010000825.1 GCA_963169155.1 Chloroflexota bacterium | reverse complement strand
CTGGTCGGTGGCATCAATTTCCTCGCCAATAGGCTCATCGATCTCGTCTTCTTCGTCCGGATCGGCCTCTTCTTCGGCCTCTGTTTCTTCGTCTTTCTCCTCATCCGCCGCCAGATCGCCGCCGGTGAGCAGCTCGGCTTCCACCGCTTCGTCACTGACGCTGGTGGGGCAAAGGGCCAGGTTGTCTTGCAGCAGGCAGTCGGCCAGGGCGTAGTCGGCGTCTAGCGGAATGAGGTCCAGCAGACGGTCGATGGTGTTGGCCAACCCCTCCTGGCTGGCGGCCAGCATTACCAGGCGACGGCCGTTCCCCCCCTCATCCAGCAAAATCAGCGCCGTACCGGACATTTGCACATTACCCAACTCCGACTGAATGAGGCGTTGGAAGAGTTCTTCATCTGGCGTTTCTTCCGTTTCTTCTTCAACGGCGGGTTCTTCGGCAACGGCCGTTTCTTCCGCTTCAGCCGCTGCGTCATCTTCCAGAGCGGCCGTTTCTGCCTCAGTCAAAATAGCCGGGTTGATGGTCAGGGTAATGCCAGCGTCGGCCAGCAGCTCGGCCACATCGTCGGCCTGGTTGTACAGCCCCAGGTAGATGACATCCCCGCTCTGCGCCTCAACTGTCGTCAGGCTGAGCACTTTGTCAGCCTCGCGCAGGCTGGCCTGCAAGGTGATGATTTCGTCAAAGGCGCGGGGACCCAGCTGCGGCCCGCCCGTGTAGACCAGATCCACATCTTCAGCGAAGAAATAGGGAAAATCGGCCACGGTGTAATCACGCTCGATGGGCGAGGCCAGGAAGTCGGCAATTTGGGCAATGAAGCGGGCATTGTCCTGAACCGTGTAGTAAGGCTCCATCAAAAACTGAATGTCGCCGATGGCCAGCACGTTGCCAGCAACGGCCGTTGCCGCCAATGACAACCCGCCCGCCCGATCCGTTGCTGAAGACCAGGTGTTGTCGTCGCCAGCCAGCAGCACCTCGGCCCGCGAACCTACCTGGAGCGAGTGTGAACCGTAAAACACCACACTTTCCAGATCGGCCGTCAGCGGACTGCTGGCAAACCCGACTTCGTTCAGGATGATGTTGCGGAAGTTACCTTCATTTTCAACCGTGTTATAGAGGTAATCGCCGTTAAAGATAATGTCGAAGCTGTTGGCCAGGCTGTTGAGCGGAATTTTGTCTGACTCGACAAAGACGTTGAAGGTGAACAGGTCTTCTTCAACCACCACGCTGTAGCGGGTGGGGTCACCCAGCATCAGCAGATTACCGCCGCGGCGGACAAAGTTTTCCACCGCCTGCACCTCTGCCACCGAAAACGCCTGCAGCGGCGTAATGACCACAAAGGCGTTGGCCGCTCGCAGGGCGGTGGCCAGGTCGCCCCCGGTGTAAGAAACAAGCTCAACGCCACGGGCGGCTAAACGGCCGTCCAGATAACTAATCTCATCAAGGGTAAAGGCATTGTCATGGGATTGGTCCAGCAGCACCATGCCGCCAAACATTTCGGGTTCGTCCACAAAAGCAGCGGCGCGGGGGGTGGGCACACTTTCCACCACGGCCGCTACGTCGTAGGCCGCTGGGATGGTTCTATCACCACCGCCCAACCGATAATGCTGAAGGTAACGAACGGCCGTTGGCCCAATCAGCAAAAGCACGAATACAAGGAGAAAAATCAAACCTCGGCGCATAGTAAATTCCTTGAACTAATTTGTGTTAGCGGTTGGCCGGCATTTCTGTGTAAAGATAGTAAAGGCCCGGCGGCAAATCAACGGGCGAGGCCCACAATTTTTCCTGGTCGATGACCGGAACCTGGTAGGCACTAAAAGCCACCGATCCATCGTCGCCAAAGGTGAGCGGGTACAGCTCTACCACCTCGTAATCGCGCAGACCCGCCAGTTCGGCCGCTTTGTCAAACGCCTCGCTGGTGGAAAGGATGCCGTCGATCAGGCCCAGCTCCAGGGCGCGCACGCCGTCAAAAATTTCGGCGCGGGAGAGCAGATCGAGATCGGCATTCAGACGGTCGGCACGTCCATTGGCCACCGCCTGCAAAAAGGCAAACTTCAGCGTCTCGGCGCGGCGCACGAAGCCATCCACCGTACCGCCAAACGACTTGTACGGCCCGGTAGTCAGCACGTCTTCTTCCAAAAAGGGCGTATCGGGCAATGAGCTGATGACGCCAATGCTGCCAATCGCCGAGCCGGGCTTGGCGTAAATGGCGTCCGCCGCGGCGGCGATGTAGTAAGCGCCGCTGGCGGCCAGAAAATCCACCGTAGCGACCACGGGTATATCCTGACGTGCCGCGAGCACGTCCATGTATAAATCCTCGCTGTCAGACGCCGTGCCGCCAGGGCTGTTGATGACCACCACCACGGCCTGAATGGCCGGATCATTGCGGGCGTACAGCAGCTGCTCGCGGAACTCAAAAGCCGTGGCATTGGAGATTTCGTAGTTGAGGCGAATGACGCCGATTTTGGGCGTTGGCACAATGCGGGGGGCCAGGTACAACCCCAGCGCCAGAGGTACAACAATAACTACAAGAAACAGGAGAATCAATCGCAGCGGGGAACGGCCGTCACCGTCGTTTGGCACCATACCCAACTCCTTTTGCTGACACGCATCAATTATTGGCAAGCTTCGGTAAAGTCTGGTTTACGGCCGTGTAAAAACGTTTGGGTTACGGCCGTTTTCCGGTAATGCGCAGTAGGATAACATGGAGAGATAGGCATGGCAACAGGCAAGATAATGGCAACACGCGGTTATTTGGTTTTATGAATTGAAGAGTCACTATGTTAAAATGGCAAAAATTCCACTGCCCGATACTGGTACTAGCGAAGATTCATGCATATTACCCACCTCTCCTTGACTAACTTTCGAAATTACGGCCGTCTTGAACTCGCCCTTCCTCAAGGGCCAACCCTCCTCTACGGCAACAATGCCCAGGGCAAAACCAATCTTCTGGAAGCGATCTACTACCTGGCCACCACGCGCTCGCCCCATGCCGAAAACGACACCGAACTGCTGAACTGGAACGCCACCCAAAGCGAGGAGCCCATCGTGGTGGGACGTCTGGTGGCCACCGTGGTCACCGCCCAACAAACCCGCCACATTGAAATGCGCCTCATTCAAGAACAAAAACCAGGCACCGCGCGGCAGCGCAGCTTTAGCTTTCGCCGGGAAGCGCTGCTCGACCGACGCAAAGTGCGGCTAATGGACCTGCTGGGCGCGCTGCGCGTGGTCCTCTTCCTACCCGAAGATGTACAGCTGCTCACCGGTTCACCCGCCAACCGGCGGCGCTACCTGGACATTACCCTTTGCCAGATCGATCCTGTTTACTGTCGGGCGCTCTCCAATTACAATAAGGTGCTTGAACAGCGCAATGCGGTACTACGGCAGATAGCTGAAGGCCAACCAGGTCGCGAGATTTTGCCCATCTACTCCGAAAAACTGGTGGAGTTAGGCAGCACCATCTTCCTGAGGCGCGCCAAATTTCTGACCAATCTCAGCCGTGAGACGCAGCGTATTCATTATGAATCGTTAACAGAAGGGCGCGAGTCGATCCGGCTGCTGTATTTGCCCCGACTAAGTGCCAAAAAATCACACGTAACGGTGTCCAACGAGCAAAATCCCGAAGCGCTCAGCGACTGGTTAGAAACTCATCAAGGACAGTCAGAAATAGTTTCAGAACGTTTTGCTAGACTGTTACAGGAAACATTAGCAACAGACATTGCCCGCGGGGCCACTACGGTTGGCCCACATCGCGATGATTGGTCTTTTCAATTGAACGGCCGTTCCCTGGGCAGTTTTGGTTCACGGGGTCAGCAGCGCACCGCCATCCTGGCTCTGAAAATGGGTGAAATCAACTGGATGACGGCCGTCACTGCTGAACGTCCTATTTTACTATTAGATGAAGTAGTGGCAGAATTAGATGAACTTCGACGTGCTGCCTTACTCAGCTATGTCAGCCAGGCAACGCAGACCATCCTGACAGCAACGGACCCAGGCATGTTTACCGACCTGTTCTTGCAGCAAGCCACCCGTATGGCAGTTGAAAACGGCCGTATCAATGTAATGTAACTTA
>CAUJGI010000824.1 GCA_963169155.1 Chloroflexota bacterium | reverse complement strand
TTCCGCTACAACCTGGGCGATGAAAAGCCCACCCCTCTGCTGGGCACGCCCATGGCCGAGCGCACGCCAGACAGCGAACCACGCAAATACAACATCGGGCAGGCCCACTTTATCCGCCAAGACAGCGGCCTCTTGCTCATCACCTCCGAATTTGAAGACACCTACGGCCCGGCCTTCCTCAGCTTCGACAACCCAACCGACCTGAGGCAGGTGCCCATCACCGGCACACAGCATGAAGGTGTGGGTGAACTGGAAGAGATTCGCCACCTCACCGGGCAAAAATACCTGCTCATCTACAACATCGACGGCAGCTCCTGGGTGTATGAAGCCGAGCTGGACGAAGCAACCCTGACGATGCAGGCCACCTACCTGCTGTGCGGCACGGGCGAGCTGGCTGGCGGCGTTTTGGAATCGATCAAATACAACAAAGCGCAGGATGAGTATGCGCTGTCGTTTTCAACGGCCGTTTCCCCCACCCAGCTCTACACCATCGGCGGCCCTAACCGGGATGAGTGTCAGCGCCACACCCGCGAGCGCATCCTGGGCCTGCCCGACGCATGGCTCTCCCCCGGCGAAGACACTCCCTTCACCAGCTACGACGGCCTGCGTATCTCCGCCCGGCTTTATCTGCCCGCCGCTGAACTGGGCTACGAAGGGCCGCGCCCGCTCGTCTACTACATTCACGGTGGGCCGCAGGGGCAGGAACGGCCGGATTTTGCCTGGTTTTCCATGCCCTTCATTCAATACCTGACGCTGAACGGCTTTGCCGTCTTTGTCCCCAACGTGCGCGGCAGCACCGGCTACGGCTACAGCTACATGAAACACGTCGTGCGCGACTGGGGCGGGGCCGATCGATTGGATCACGTGCACGCCATGACGGAAGTTCTGCCCAAGGATGAGCGTATTGACGTGAGCCGTGCGGGCGTGGTCGGCCGTTCCTATGGCGGCTACATGACCCTCACCCTGGCCAGCCGCCACCCCGAGCTCTGGTCCGCGGCCATCGACATGTTTGGCCCCTACGATCTGCTCACCTTTGCCAGCCGCGTACCGGAAACGTGGAAACCATTCATGAAAATGCTCGTCGGCGACCCGGAAACGGAGCAGGCGTTCCTGACAGAACGCTCGCCGCGCACCTACATCGAGCAGGTCACGGTTCCCATGCTGGTGGTCCAGGGCAAAAACGATCCCCGCGTCATCGAGCAGGAATCGCGCGAACTGGTGGAAAAGCTGCGCGAAATCGGCAAAGAAGTTGATTACCTCATGTTCCCCGACGAAGGCCATGACGTGCTGAAATATGAAAACCGCGTCAAGGTCTACACCACCATGACCGACTTCTTCAAAAAGCACCTGGGATCTTAGGCCGCTTTTCAACACACAAAGAGCCAGTCCCTTTCGGGGACTGGCTCTTTTTATTTCTCTGTACGTTGATCATCCCATATGCTAAAATGCAGCAACATCCAAGCTTTTGCGAGAGGAATCTGCCATGCCGATACTAAAAGATATGCAAGTCCAATACATCACAAATGAATCTGGCGAGCGCAGCAGCGTCATTTTGTCCATTGAGGATTTCGAGTCTCTTCTGGAAGATTTAGAGGATCTGGCCATTCTGGCCGAGCGGCGTGATGAAACAACCATTTCTCATGAAAACCTGAAAAAAGAACTAAGAAAAGATGACCTCCTACCAGATTGAATGGAAGAATTCTGCTCGCAAAGAGTTGAAAAAACTTCCCCCTGATATTATTCGCAAAATCATCTATGCAGTTGAGTCGTTAGCTGAAAATCCCCAGCCACCAAACTGCCGCAAGCTTGTAGGTTCAGAACAAACCTGGCGCATTCGCGTTGGTGATTATCGCATCATCTATAACATTTTTTCCTCTATTCTCATCATTGAAATCGTCCGCGTAGCCCACAGAAAAGATGCTTATCGTGATTAACAACCGTCTTCTTAATCCAACTGATGTTTACTTTTCGGGCTGGTAAACGGCCGTTCGCATATCCCCTACAAACTCCGGCAAATTAGCATGGCCTAATATCTGGCGCACGGCGCACGCTTCGCCGGTGTGGAACCAGTAATGATATGTGTTGCGCAGCAGCATCGTGCCGGTTGTCTCGCGGGCTTTTGTCTCGCCCTGGACCAGGTAAGCGGTCAACATTTCGGGCGTGATCGTCTCCAGAAATTCATCGGCAGCGGCGGTAATGTCGCGCCACGCCTGCCACATATCAACGAGGGGTGGGGTGCTGGCCGGACGGCCGTGTCCCACCAGTTCGTACAAATCAGGGTTCACCAGCTTGCCTTGCGCCAGGTAAACCCAATAAAACTGCTCCTGCGTGGCCAAATGGCCAATCATCCAGCTGATGCAGTTCATCGGCGGGAAGCGGTGGCGGGCATCTTCGTCGGAGAGACCTTCCAGGCAGCGCACCAGTTCGCTGCGGGCAAAACGGAGTTGGGTAACGAGTGGGTGGGTCATGGTCAAAATACTTGATAGCTGTTTGGTAATTGCGTAATTAGTAATTGGTAATTGGGTAACTGAATTACTAAATTACCCAATTACCCAATTACACATCTATTGTTTCTTTTCCTGCAAAAATGTTTTTAGCCAGTCGGCTTCGGCATCGCTTAGCGCATAGGTTACAAGTTAAGGGTTTGAGGCAATTGTCAAGGGCCATGATTCATACACAGATGCCTCGTTTTTTCGCTTTCGTTTGACAATACCCAAGTCAGCAGAGCGGTCCGCCAGATACTCTGACAGGGGGCAGACATCGCCTCGATCAATAGCTTTCGTGTAGTAGTAGATTGAGCGGAACACCATCTCTACTGAGATGCGCTCAAACGGCAACTTTAACAATCCGGCGACCTCGTCACAGAGGTCAATTAGCACGGTATAGACAATCCAGGTAGACCAAAGTTGCAGTTCAACTGCGTTCTGAGAGCCACACCAGAAGTAGGCCAAGCCCAGCAACCGCTTGATGGTGGCATAGGCACGTTCAATTGTCCAACGACGGTAGTAGAGGGCTACCAGATAACGAGCCGGTAGCTGCTCCGGGTCGAGTTCATTGGTCAGGAAGCGCCGCCAGGTGTTGCCATACAACACTTCCACCAGACGTACCTGCTGGCGCTCAGCCCCTGTGCCTATCCAGACAATGGTGTCGCGCAAGACGGGCGTGTTTACCAAAACCTGGGCCACTTCATATTTCAAATTGTTCTTGGCTCGCGTGATAAAGGTGACGCCTTTCTCGGTTAACTGGCCAAAGCGGGTGAAGTTAATATACCCCAGGTCAAACAGGAGCAAGCTTCCGGCCTGAAGGTGGGCCACAATCGCTTCCCAAAAGCTCTGGTCATGACTGGTTGCCTTCGCGTCGAACCAGATCTTGTCTGGCAGCTGCGACCCCAGGTGGAGTAAAGCAGTCATTTTGCCTGCCAGTGGATGGCTTTCCATGTCACGCAGTAGGCCCACTTTGCGGATGAGTGCATCGAGGGTTGACCCATCGACAATCAAGCAAGCACTGAATCGGGCTTGAGCCCAGGCAATTTCTGGAGGTAACGGCCGTTCGCGCTTTTGCCACCGCTGCTGCATCAAGGGCAGCAACTGATTGAGTACGTTGAGAAACAAGCCAGCTGGTAGGGTATTGAATCGGTCCGAAAGGGCTTGTTGGCTTACCTTTTTTGGCGCTTCCCAGAGAACGGCTTCGTTCCGAACCAGGCGCGCCAGTTCGTTAACAGCCGCGATTTGTCGCCAGACAGCACTGAGCAAGAGGGCCATCATCACCGGCAGGGTGAGAGTTCGTTCACGCAATCCCATCTGTCGGAACAGCTCGCATTGTGACAACGTGAGTGGACGGACCAAGCTGTAAAACAGTGCTTCTACTTCATCGGTTAAATTGTCAACGAGCGGTCGT
>CAUJGI010000823.1 GCA_963169155.1 Chloroflexota bacterium | reverse complement strand
CTCCAGATTCGGGTTGAAACGGATAGTCTGTTTTCCAGCGCTGCTTTGGTTGATGATGTGTCATTTCAGGCAAGTGCTACTAGTGTGCTCTCGCCTGTAGGTTCAGGAGATTTCAACCTGGGACCGGTAGATAGCAGCTTGATGTTCAACCGGCCATAGTTTGTAAATGAAACGTGGTTTGCGATGGTACTTTCGCGCACCATGTTTTGTTTTTGGGAGCGATCTCCTAATTCCATTTTTACTTTCTAAAACCTGCTTACTGAGATTGGGCCAATCTTTAAGATTGGCCCAATCTAAAGACGGAAAGTTATTTCTAGACGATATACTAGCAACTCAATTTACTTGACATAATCATAATGTACTAGTTCCCACTGGACTGAGCGGGTACCACTTTTTATCGGTAGTACCAAAGTAATGGTTTTTGACAGAGTTTGTGCCATTCGTTACAATCGTGCCTCTAATCCCTCCACCCAGGGGTTTAACTTCAACAGATAGAGCGGGTCTCCCTAACCCGCTTTTTATTTGCCCAAATAAATCTAGCAACAACAGGAGGCAACCAACAGCACATGCAACACGCACTTTTTCTCGCACAAGCAGCGTCTGAACGCGCCAGTCTGCCCCTAATTTGGTGGCTTGGTCCCATCGGGGCTGTTTTGGCCCTGGGATTTGCCTGGTACTTCTATACCCAGGTGATGAAAGAAAGCGAAGGCACGCCTAAAATGATTGAGATTGCCCAGGCCGTCCGCGAAGGCGCCATGGCCTACCTCAAGCGGCAGTACCGGGCTGTGGGTTTGGTGTTCGCCGGGCTATTTGTCATTTTTGTGATTTTGGCCATGCTCGATCTGCAAAACCCCATTGTGCCCGTTGCTTTCCTCACAGGTGGCTTTTTCTCTGGGCTTTGCGGCTTTTTTGGTATGAAGACGGCCACCAACGCCTCGGCGCGGGCGGCCAATGCGGCCCGCAACAGCCTGAACAGTGCGTTGCAGATTGCGCTGCGCGCTGGTGCCGTGATGGGTCTGGTGGTGGTGGGTTTTGCCCTGCTAGACATTACCGTCTGGTTCCTGGTCCTCTACTTTATTCCTCCTGCCGATTTTATCCGTGAAGCCATCAATCCACTGCCGCAAATTACCGCCACGATGCTCTCTTTTGGCATGGGTGCCTCCACTCAGGCTCTGTTTGCTCGTGTCGGTGGTGGTATTTACACCAAAGCGGCCGATGTGGGTGCTGACCTGGTGGGTAAGGTGGAAGCGGGTATCCCGGAAGACGATCCGCGTAACCCGGCAACCATTGCCGACAATGTGGGCGACAACGTGGGTGACGTGGCCGGTATGGGTGCTGACCTGTACGAATCCTACGCCGGGTCGATTTTGGCAACGGCCGCTCTTGGTGTAGCGGCCGTTGTGGTTGGCGGTGAGGCACTGTTTAATGGGCAGATACCAACCGTGCTGCAGCAAATGGACTTGCAGCTGCGCTACATTGCCGCCCCCATTGTGATTTCCGCCATTGGCGTGGCTCTCTCTATTTTGGGCGTCTACCTGGTACGTGCCGATGACGGTGCCAGCCAGGCACAGCTGATCAATGCCCTGAGCCGGGGATTGTATGTTAGCTCCATCGGTATTGCTATTTTGTCTCTGCCTGTGGTGTTGATTCTGGATCTGCCCAATGCTTACCAGGTATGGGTTTCCATTTTGGTGGGTTTGATTGTGGGTATTGTGGTGGGTAAAGCCACTGAATATTACACCTCACATGCGTACAAGCCGACGCGCTACATTGCTGAGCAGGCTGTCACCAGCCCGGCGACGCTGCTCATTGAAGGGTTGGCCGTGGGGATGGAATCAACCGGTATTCCGGTGCTGGCGGTTGTGACGGGTATTGCCGTTAGCTTTTACTCCATCGGCGGCATCGAGAACATCACAATGGGTCTCTACGGCGTGGGTATTGCTGCCGTGGGTATGCTCTCGACCCTGGGCTTTACTTTGGCCACGGACGCCTACGGCCCTATTGCTGATAACGCTGGTGGTAATGCTGAAATGGCTGGTTTGGAGCCATCTGTGCGTGAGAAGACTGACCAGCTGGACGCAGTGGGCAACACTACGGCCGCGATGGGTAAGGGATTTGCCATTGGTTCAGCGGCGCTCACTGGGCTGGCGCTGCTGGCGGCTTACCTGGAAGAGATTCGCCTGTCGCTGACGCTGCATGGCGGTGGGGCGGATTTGATCGTGAACGGCCGTACCGTTGAATTCTGGACCATGCAAGACTTTATGACCTTCTACAACGTCACCATGCTAAACCCGGCTGTGTTGATTGGTGTCTTTCTCGGTGCAACCACCGCATTCTACTTTGCCGCTATGACGATGCGGGCCGTGGGCCGTGCCGCCGGTGGTATGGTGGAAGAAGTGCGCCGCCAATTCCGTGAATTCCCCGGCATTTTGCTGGGCACCCAGCGGCCCGATTATGCCCGCTGCGTGGAAATCAGCACCGCGGCTGCCCAAAAAGAAATGATTGCCCCTTCCATGCTGGCCCTGGTTGTGCCGGTGGTGGTGGGCGTGTTGTTTGGCGTGGCCGGTGTGTTGGGTCTGCTGGGGGGCACACTTACTGCTGGTTTTGCGCTGGCCATTATGATGGCCAATGCCGGTGGTGCCTGGGATAACGCCAAAAAGTACATCGAAGAAGGGCATTACGGTGGTAAAGGCTCGGAGGCGCACAAGGGCGCGGTTATTGGTGACACCGTGGGTGATCCGTTTAAGGATACCTCTGGCCCGTCGCTGAACATCTTGATCAAGCTGATGTCAATGGCGTCGGTGGTGTTTGCCGGGTTAATTACCTTCTTTGGCAATGGCGCGGGACTGGTCTCTATCTGGTTTGGCGGCTAACGGTGCGCCCGTCGGGCAGAAAGCTTAAATAAACGTGAGCAGGGGACGGCCGTTTACGGCCGTCCCCTTTCTTTTTTGTTCATCTACCAGCAAAAGCGGGTGTTCAGGGTATAATACCCGTGAATGATTGACCCATCCTTCCTGGAGCTGAAATGACCACTGCCGCAGTTTATGTCCCCGCCATCCACCACACCAAACCTGGCCACCCGGAAAACGAAAAGCGTATTAGCCACCTGTTGCCTTTCCTGGAAAAAGAGGGCGTTTTGGCCGACGTGTCCCTGGTAGCGCCCACGCCAGCTACAGTTAAGCAGCTGCGCCGCATCCATGCTGCGCCACTTATTGAGCGGGTGCGTGAGGTGTCGGCGGTAGGGGGGGGCATTCTGGATCATGGCGATACCTACGCCACAGCGCAAAGCTACGATCTGGCGCGCTTGGCGGCTGGCTCCACCATTGCTTTGGTGGACCACATTTTAACCGGGAAGGTGAACAATGGTTTTGCCCTGGTACGGCCGCCGGGGCATCATGCGGAACACGGCCGTATCAGCGGGTTCTGCCTATTTAACAATATTGCCGCCGCGGCCCGGCAGGCTCAGGTCGTGCATGGTGTTAAACGCATTCTCATTCTGGACTTTGACGTGCACCATGGCAACGGCACCCAGGATATTTTCTACGACGACGAGTCGGTGATGTTTATTTCCACTCACCTCTTTATGCCCCGGATGTTTTATCCCGGTACGGGCGACATTCAGGAGTTGGGCCACGGTTATGGACATGGCTACACCGTCAACGTGCCGCTGATGCCCCACGTGGGGGATGTGGGTTACGGCCGTATTCTCAGCGAATTGATCGAACCGATGGCCCGGCAGTTTAAGCCAGAGCTGGTTCTGGTGTCGATGGGGTACGACGCTCACTGGCAAGACCCGCTGGCCATGGCAGGGCTCAGCCTGACGGGGTATGCCCAGCTGTCCAAGGCGTTGGTGACCCTGGCTCAGGAGTTGACAAACGGCCGTATCCTCTTTGTGTTGGAGGGCGGTTACCAGCTCCAGGCGCTTTCCTACGGCATTCTCAACACGCTCTACGCCTTGCTGGGGCAGGACAAAATGGAAGACCCGCTGGGCTTTTGCCCGCGTGAAGAACAGGACATTAGTCAGCTGTTGCGCCAACTAAAGCGTCATCACTTGATTTATTAGGTGAAACTCAGCATAATATTTATGTTAGGTTGACAATAACAAGACATCTCACTGGTGGGATACGGCCGTACCCAATCCTCCTGAACCCCATGCTGCGGCCCCTTTCCCAGGGCAATCTCCCACTCAGCAGGAAGAAGCAGAAGTAGCCCGCTTCGTTTAACTTTTAGAGGCGAAAATCGTGACATCAATTCTTTTGCATGACTATGTGGAGCAGATCGACAAGCTCATTGACGACAACCGCCTGGTTGAATCGATTGAGCACTGTCGGCACGTCCTGCACCTCTACCCCCGTCACATCGACACCTACCGGGTAATGGGCAAGGCCTTGCTGGAAAAACAAGAGTACCATGCGGCCAACGATTTGTTCCTGCGCATTTTGGGAGCCGATCCGAACGACTTTATCAGCCACGTGGGTCTGTCGATCATCTATAAAGAAGAAAGCCAGTTAGATCAGGCGCTCTGGCACCTGGAGCGGGCTTACGAAATTCAGCCCTACAACGTGGCCATTCAAGGGGAACTGCGTCAGCTTTACGCCTCGCAAACGGATGAGCGTTTGGGCATCATTCCCCTCACGCGGGGGGCGCTGGTGCGCCTGTACATGCAGGGCGAATTGTACCAGCAGGCCACCGCCGAACTGCGCCGCATTCTGGCTGAAGAGCCAGAGCGCGTGGATTTGCAGGTGCTGCTGGCTGAGGCGTTGTGGCGCGACGATCAACGGATTGATGCTGAGGAAGTGTGCCTGAGCGTGTTGGACTCGCTGCCCAACTGCATTGTCGCCAATGCCATTTTGGCCGAAATCTGGCTGCAAACTGGGCGTATCCCCGAAGCGCAAAAATATTTACATCGGCTGCACAGCCTCACCTGGCAGACGGAAAAATCGCTGGACAAAGAGACGATTGTGGGGCGGGCGTTTGCTACCGAAGGCGCGTTCCCCCTGCCCAAAGAGACCTCCCTGGAGTTTTTACAGACGGGCATGGTGATGCCTGCAAAATCGGCCGAATCTACGGCCGATTGGGTAGGCGAGGTGGGCTTCGACAAACGGACCGGCGGTGATGCCGGGCTGGGTGAGGTGGTGATCGAGCCGGAAAGCGGGATGCATAGCTATGACTGGCTGGCCGACATTGGCGACAGCGAGACGAGTGAACCGGAAGAAACGGCCGCTGCCGCCGAAGTTCCCAGCGAGACGGATTGGTTCTCCCAGGGCAAGGTCAAGGAATCGCTCAAGCTCTCCACCAGCGAACTCGAAGCCGATTGGCTGGCCGATTTGCGCGGCGAGACGGAAGAAGAAGCCGATTTCCAGCCGCTCGACCTGGAAGGTATGGTCGATGACCCGGCGGCGGTAGATTCAGACTGGTTTGGCGCGGCCGACGAAATCGGTGAGGCTGAAATTGCGGCGTTGGGGGCTGATTTGGGGGATACGGCCGTTACCGACGAACCCGCACAAGTTGATTCCGAAGGGCTGCCCAACTGGCTGGATTCTCTGGGCAGCGACGATTCCCCCATTGAAATCGACGCCACCAACCTGATGGATGACAGCCTGATGAACTGGGCTGACAGCGAACCCCACATCGTGCAAGAACCCAAGACGCCGTTCTGGCTTTCCGAAATTCCCGACGATGAGCTGGAAGCGATGCAGCTGAGCCCTGAAGATGCGCTGGACTGGATGGTGGAAGAGGAAGAAGCGGAAGAACCCGTCGAGGCCGCGGCGCTGGCCGATGAGTTGGCCAGCGATCCGGCGGATAAAGCGCCAGAGGAAGATGATCTTTCCTTCCTGGACGAGGTTGAGCTGCAGATTTTTGAAGAAGTAGAAGTAGAGGAACCGGAAGAGCCGGAATTTGGGCCAACGGCCGTACTGGACGAGGTAGAACGGACCATCGGTGACTTTTCGCTGGAAGTGAGTGACACCGATGCTTTGGGTGGGGCCGATGATTGGTTGGCCGCCCTTACCGAAGGTGCCATTGATGAAACCATTGAACCGGACGACGGGCCGGAAAGCTCTTTTGCCGGTCTGGAGCTGGATGCCACCACCAGTGAGCTGTCTGCCCTGAGTGATGCCGATGATTGGCTCGAATCGGCTGAGGCCGATCTGGATGCCATCCTGCAAAGTGAAGATATTGAAGACATATACCCTAATCTGGTCATACCAGAATTAGACGATGATGATTTTGCCAATATTCCAGATTGGCTCGATAGTGAAGTTGACTTGTCAGAGGAATCGGAGGCCGCCGTGAGTAGTGAAAACGATCCCCAACCGCCACCACAGCCGGAAAAACCGAAAAAGGAAGCTGCGCCGGAAGAAGATTCGACCGCAGATGTCCTTAACTGGCTGGATGAATTAACATCGGACAAAGCGGATATGTCGCCGCTGCCCGACCCGCCCATCGAAACCGAAGGGATGCCAAGCTGGCTCAACGCGGCCGAGGCGGCCCCTGGGCTGGAAATTGTTGATGAATGGGACTCTGCCTCGGCCGATATTCCTGACTGGTTGCAGGAGCCCGTCAATTTGGATGATCTGGACGAGGATGACGGGCTGCTGGCTCAGGACCTATCCACCGATGTGCCGGGATTGACCGGGCTGCTGTCTGAAATTGATGTGTCGCCAGAGACTGAGGTGGAGGACACGGACGAGGCGCTGTCAACGGATCAGATGGAGTCGCTGCTGGCCGATTGGGCCGACGACCCGGAACTGTTGGCTGATGATTGGCTGGACGATACCTTTGCGGAGGAAACGGCCGTTCCCTCCCCTGCTGAAGAAGAGCCCGAAGAAATTGGTCTAACCGGTTTGCTCTCTAACCTCACCCTGACGGAACCGGAACCCAGCCGGGCGAACGAGGATTTCCTGTCTGGCTTTTTGGATGAGGTTGAAGAAGATGAGCCGACGGCAGATTTTGGCGATTCGTTGGGCTTAACCGACCTGGATCGCGAAGATGTCAGCCTGACCGGGCTGCTGTCGGGCATGGATGACGCTGGAGAGATGGATGATGGGTTGGATACGGCCGCATCCGACGACGATTGGTTGGCCGACCTGGCTGACCTCACCGACACAGAAGCCGCAGAACTGGAAGAAGAGCCAGAAGCGAAAAAGAGCATGGGCCTGACCGGTATGCTTGCCAGTTTGTGGGATGATGACACCGCCGAAGCTGAACCCAAAGACATTCCCTCCGATTATGAGACGGCATCGGCCGATGAGATGGGTCTCACCGAACTGCTGGCGGGCATTGATTACGAAGAAGATGCCATTGCCTCCGAATTTAACCTGGGCGACTTTGACATTGAGCCAGTTGAAGCGTCCCTCACCGAAATCCTCTCCGGGATTGAGGTGGAGCCGGAAGACGAAGACACCGGTTTGCCCGTGTCCGCTGAGGACACTACCTGGTTGGCTCAGTTGGAGGCCGACACGGGGGCTTTGCAAGAAGCCGGTGATGACGATTTTGATATGGCCGAAGACTCCGGTTTGGATTGGCTTACCTTGCCCGACGAGCCAGAACCGGTCCACCGGGAACCGCCCAAAGCGCAAAAGCCGGAACAAAAGGCCGCGGTGGTGGACCCAGACAGCAAGCCCGAAGATTGGGACGATCCGATGGCCTGGCTGGAAGAGCTCGCCGCGCAGCAAGAAGATCCGGTGGGCGAACTGCCCAGCGTTGCCGAAACGATGCTCGATGAAGAGCTGGATAGCGCTGACCAGCTCATGGCCACCGCACCGATAGCCAGAGACACGGACTGGCTGGCAGAACTGACCGGTGGTGATCTTGACGGCGATGATGACCTGAATAATTGGCTG
>CAUJGI010000822.1 GCA_963169155.1 Chloroflexota bacterium | reverse complement strand
CCAGATTGGTCTGGGCCGCCGCCACCTGGGCCTCCACAATGGCAATTTCGTTGTCACTCAGCGGCTCCAGCAGGCGAGCATATGCCGCCTGGGCCCGCGCCAGATTGGCTTCAGCGGCCTGGACGTTACCCTGCGCTGCCTGAACACCCGCCTGGGCATTGGCAATCGCCGCATCGGCCAGCTGAATGTCGGCCGGACGAGCGGCCGTTTGCACATCGGTTAGCGCCGCCTGCGCCGCCGCCAATGACGCGTTGGCATTCGCCAGCGCCGCCCGGGCCGCTTCTTCCGGCGCACCCAGGCCAGGGCAGATTTCGTTGCCAGCAGGATCAGTAAAACATTCAATTGTCCTGTTGTACGCATCCTGGGCATTTTTTTGCGCCAGCTCAGCGGCGGCCAGGCTCGCTTGTGCCTGCGCCACCTGCCCCGGCGTCGCCCCGGCCAACAGCTGAGCTTTTTGAGCGTTGGCCTGCAAAACGGCCGCTTCCGCCGACGCCAGATTGGCCTGCGCCACCGTCACATTCGCCTCCGCTGCTGCAATGTCTGCCTCGCTGCTCGCCAGCGTTGCCGCCGATGGTTCGGCCTCCAGCCGCTGCTGCAGGGTTAGCTGCTGAATGCGCAGGGCATCTTCCGCCTGCTGCACCGCCAGGGCCAGCTCATCGGTGTTCAGCGTGGCCAGCACATCCCCTTCAGCCACCACCTGGCCGCGCACCACGTTCACCTGCTGGATGGTACCACCCAGGCCAAACGTCAAAGAGACCAGCGATTCCGGCTCGATGGACCCCACCGCGTTGACCGTGGCGGTTACCTGGCCGCGTTCAACCAGGGCCTCACGAAGGATTTCGGGAACGGCCGTCTCCACCGCCACTTGCCGCTGACGCACCACAAAATAACCTACCACCAGTAGAAGAACAATTCCCACAATAATTCCGACTTTACGCATTTCAAACTACCCAATTCCTTATTGGTGAGCCACAGCCAACATTAAGTAAACCGCACAAAGTTTTTGAAAATAAATCGTCTATTTGGTGCGGTTTACTCAAGTAATTGGCAAATAAGACGTCAATCTTTTTTGGAAAACATTTTGCCAATTACCTAATTCATCGCGCTACTAAAAAGCTGTACTGCCAAATATCTGGGCAAAACCTTTGCAGCACACCCATGAATTATATGAAACTGTGAAAAAATGCACAGACAAGCCCCGAAAATCACAACAATTGTTAACCTTTGATCCAGGCTTAGTTGCTGTGTGTTTTTTCTTATGTTAGAATTGTGAAAACTTACACGAATAAGTTTCAGCAGTTATTCCATCAGGCAGTTCTTCATTGCCTTATCTACAGAATAAATCTCTGTACCTTCGCGAGGACAATACGCTGTGACAAGTGAAATACCAGATATTGTCATTGGTCGCCTACCCATCTACTTGCGTGAACTCACTCGTTTAGCTGAAGAAGAAGGCAGAATCAATACCTCTTCCCATGAGCTGGGCAAACGTTTGGGCATCAGCTCAGCGCAAATCCGGAAGGATTTGTCTCATTTTGGCGAATTTGGCAAGCAGGGCACCGGCTACCACATCAACTATCTCATCGAAAAACTGCGTGAGATTTTGCACCTCACCAAAGAGTGGGATGTGGCCCTGGTCGGCGCTGGTTATCTTGGTCACGCCCTGGCGCATTATCACGGCTTTGAACATCGCGGCTTTCGCATCTCCTGGGTTTTTGACAACGATCCCACCAAGATTGGTGAACAGATGGATCAACTCATCGTTCTGGATGTTGCCGCCCTGGAGCAGGTGGTTCGAGAAAACCATGTCAAGGTCGCCGTCATTGCTGTGCCCGCCAACTATGCCCAAGCAATTACCGATCGGCTGGTAGCTGTAGGCGTGCGGTCCATTTTAAGCTACGCGCCAATTCACCTCAATGTGCCCCCCGGCGTGGAAATCAGCTACAGCGACCCCGTCATTCAGCTCCAACGCATGACCTATTATCTGCCCTAAACGCAGCTCAATTTAGACATTAAAAAGCCCTGGCATTGGCCAGGGCTTTTTTTATTCCAGGTTCGTTTTTACACTTACAAGTCGGGAATACTGCGCTGCAAAATGGGCAGTTCGGCCAGCGCTTTGCCCGCGCCCAACGCCGTGCAGGCAATGGGGTTATCCGCTACGTAGGCGGGCACACCCGTTTCGCGGGTGAGCAGCGTATCAATCTCACGCAGCAGCGCCGTGCCCCCGGCCAGGGCCATGCCCCGATCAATAATATCTGAGGAAAGCTCCGGCGGCGTCTTGGCCAGCACGGCCCGTACCACATTAACAATGGCTGCCAGCGGCTCAGAAATCGCCTCCACCACCTCGCTGGAGGTGATGGTGATGGTTTTGGGCAGACCAGCTACCTGATCGCGCCCTTGAACCTGCATATCCAGCTGATCATCCAGGTCAACGGCCGCTCCAATTTTGATTTTGATCGCTTCGGCCGTTGGCTCGCCAATCACCAGGTTGTACTTTTTGCGGATGTAGTTGATGATGGCTTCGTCCAAATGAACACCACCCACGCGCACCGATTCAGCGCAGACAATGCCATTCATGGAAACAACGGCCGCTTCCGTCGAACCGCCGCCCATATCGATGATCATATTGCCGGTGGGGGTGCCAATGGGCAGGCCCGCGCCAATGGCGGCGGCCAGCGGTTCGGGAATGAGGTGAACCGGATCGCGCGCCCCGGCGGCCAGGGCCGCTTCCTTTACGGCACGCCGCTCCACGCTGGTAACGCCGTATGGCACACTGATCATGACCACTGGTTTGCGCAAGCGCAGCCGTCCGGCCACCTTGCCAATGAAATATTCGAGCATCCCCTGGGTCACAAAGTAGTCGGCAATCACGCCATCGCGCAACGGCCGTATCACTTCGATGGATTCCGGGGTACGGCCGTACATCTCCTTGGCCGCTCGCCCCACTTCCACAATCGTCGTCTTGTTTTCGTCCTCTCGAATGGCTACAACCGAGGGTTCCTGGAGCACCACACCCCGCCCCTGATAGTGAACCAGGACATTCACTGTGCCCAAATCAATGGCCACATACGGCGTAAAAATTGCCACAGTTAGCTTTCATCCTGGCGGGGTGAACCAGTGCCCGTCGCCATTTCCCGTCGCCGCCGCCCGGTGTGCCGCCGACCAACGTCCAGCCGAATTTGCGCCCGCAACAAGGAAGCCTGGATCTGCGCAAACTGGTCCGGGTCCTGCACCACCCCTTCTTTCATCGCCTGCAGGGCACGTTCGCGGGCACGCTCGGCCCGTTCCAGATCAATTTCTTCCGCCTGCTCCGCGGAATCTGCCAGCACCACGACCTTGTTCGGCTGTACCTCGGCATAACCACCGCCAATCGCAAAATGCTCTTCTTCACCATTGGGATGACGCACCCAAACATCGCCAAAAGCCAGGGTCGTCAGCAGCGCCGAGTGGTTGGGCAAAATACCCATCCGCCCTTCCGTGCCGGGCAAGGAAACAGAAGCCACCTGTTGGCTAAAAACCAATCGTTCCTGCGTCACAATATCACATTGAATAGTCATAGATTCACCTATGCTGGTCTTAAACAGTAATCAGTAGCCAGTAACCAGTAAAGTTGGCTACCTGCTACTGATTACGCAATTTTCTCGCCATACTCGCAAAAGTCATAATCTGACATTTTGTAAGAGGTGGCGCAGTTGCAACTGGCCACAGCGAGTATAAATTGTAGCGCTAACCTATACGGCCGTACGCAGTTTTTCTGCCTTTTCCACGGCCTGGTCAATAGTACCAACCATGTAGAACGCCTGCTCCGGTAGATCGTCGTGCTTGCCATCCAGAATTTCCCGGAAGCCGCGTACCGTCTCCCGAGTCGGCACATATTGCCCTTGCAAGCCGTGGAACTTCTCAGCCACAAACATGGGCTGGCCCAGGAACCGCTCGATTTTACGGGCGCGGGCCACCAGTAGTTTCTGGTCTTCGCTCAATTCATCAATACCCAGGATGGCGATGATGTCCTGAAGGTCGTTGTAGGTTTGCAGCACCTGCTTTACCTCGCGGGCCGTGCGGTAATGTTCTTCACCCACCACATCTGGCTGCAAAGCGCGGCTGGACGACGACAGCGGATCCACGGCCGGGAAAATACCCTTGGCAAACACACCCCGGTCCAGGGTGAGGCTGGCGTCGATGTGGGCAAAGGTCACCACCGGCGCCGGGTCAGAGTAGTCATCGGCGGGTACGTAGATGGCTTGCAGCGAGGTGATGGAGCCTTTCTTGGTGGAGGTGATACGCTCCTGCAGGGCACCCATTTCTGCTGCCAGGGTAGGCTGGTAACCTACCGCGCTGGGCATACGGCCAAGCAAAGCGGACATTTCAGAACCGGCCAACACGTAACGGTAAATGTTGTCGATGAAAAGCAGCACATCACGCCCTTCATCACGGAAATATTCAGCCATCGCCAGACCGGTGAGGGCCACGCGCAAACGCACACCGGGCGTTTCATTCATCTGGCCAAAGACCATCGCCACGGAATCCTGCACCCCATACTCCTGCATTTCGTAGTACAGGTCGGTACCTTCACGAGTGCGCTCACCCACGCCAGCAAACACAGAAACACCTTCGTGCTCGCGCGCTACGGAGCGAATCAGCTCAGCGATGGTCACGGTTTTGCCCGTCCCCGCCCCACCGTAGATACCCGTCTTACCACCCTTGATAAACGGCGCGATGAGATCAATGACCTTCATGCCGGTTTCAAACGTTTCAAGCACCGTGCTTTGCTCCTGGAATACCGGCGCATCGCGGTGAATGGGATAATACACGTCCGATTCGGGCGTTGGGTAACCGTCGATGGCATTACCCACCACGTCAAAAATACGGCCGAGTGTCACCGGTCCTACCGGCACCATGATGGGTGCGCCGGTCGTCTGCACGGGCAAACCACGCGGCAAACCATCGGTAGAACCCATGGCCACAGTACGGACCATACCACCACCGATGTGCTGCTGGACTTCCAACACCAAATTACCGCTTTCGGTTGCCACATTCAGTGCTTCATAAATTTCTGGAACATCTTCACCTGCAAATTCAACGTCTACCACCACACCGCGAATTGCAGAAATTTTGCCTGTAGCCATGTAATCCTCCAACTAACAAATTGTTCGTTTTCAACTTAGCTATTTGGTAATTGGTAATTGCGTAATTGAATTACCCAATTACTCAATTACTTTTACCGAACAATCTCTAACTATAATTGCGACAAAGCCTCCGCACCACCAACGATGTCTAATATCTCGCTGGTAATGCTCGCCTGCCGCGCCTTGTTGCGCTCCAATGTCAATATCTCTACCAGTTCGCCGGCGTTGTCTGTAGCGTTGTTCATAGCCACATAGCGGGCGCTGTGCTCGCTGGCCTGCGATTCCAACATAGATTGGTACACCTGCAAATCGGTGAACCGGGGCACCACTGTGTTGAGCAGAGCTTCAGGTCCAGGTTCATATTCGTAAATTCGGTCAGAAACACCAGTGAGGTCCACGTTGGAGACGTATTCAGCCACAGCCATGTCGCTGAAGTCAGTTGGCTTGAGAGGGAGCAGTTGTTTAATAGACGGCCGTCGCGCGATCAAGTTAATGAAATCGGTATAGGCCACAAACACCAGATCTACTTCACCCCTCAAAAAGTCATCTGTTACCAGCTGTGAAATCGGCGTCACGTCCAAAATCGAGGGAGCGTCCGGAATGCTGTCAAACGAGGCCACCACGTTGTAGCCGCGACGAATCATCAAGTCACGCCCTTTACGGCCGATGGCGATGATGTCCGCAGGCACGTCCCACGCGCGCAGGAAACGCTCGGCATAACCCACCATGTTGCTGTTAAATGCTCCGGCCAGACCCCGATTTCCCGTCATTAAAATGAGGGCGATCTTTTTCACCTGGGCGCGTGACGTCATCAGCGGATGACCATTTTGACTAACCCCCGGCTGGGAAGCCAGGTTATTCAGAATTTCAAACGCTTTGCCGGCATAAGCCCGCGTCGCTTCCACCTGCCGCTGCGCTTTGTTAGCTTTAGAGGCAGAAACGGCCGCTAACGCACTCGTCACCTGAGAGATATTTTTGATACTTTTAATACGCTTACTTAACTCGCGTTCGGTAGCCACAAATCTCTCCTACTTATGAATTTGTCCAGTTCGCGTTAAAGTCCTCAATCGCCTGACGCAAATTCGCTTCAATGGCATCGTTCCACGCGCCGGTTTTCAAAGGTGCCGCTACTTCGGGGCGAGCCGTATCGACATAGCGCACAAATTCACGCTCCCAGCGAGAGATCTCGCGCACCGTTACTTTATCCAGGTAACCGCGCGAACCGGCATAAATGAGCATCACCTGGTGCTCTAGCGGCCAGGGGCTGTACTGCGGCTGCTTCAAAAGCTCCATCAGGCGCTCACCACGGGACAGCTGGCGCTGTGTAGCGGCATCCAGGTCGGAACCAAACTGGGCAAATGCCGCCAATTCGCGGTACTGCGACAGGTCAGACTTCAAACCGCCAGACACCTTACTCATGGCCCGCTTCTGCGCCGCACTACCCACGCGGGAGACCGACAGACCGGTGTTGATAGCTGGACGCTGACCGGCATTAAACAGGTCGGTTTCCAGGAAAATCTGGCCGTCGGTGATGGAAATAACATTCGTGGGGATGTAAGCAGAGACGTCACCAAGCAAGGTCTCGATGATGGGCAGCGCGGTCAAAGAACCACCGGTGCCAGGCCGTTTAGCCACTTCGTATTTGTCCGCCCCCAATTCCTTGAGTGCTTTATCGTAATGTTCTGCTTCCAGGTTACCGAAGTATACTTCGCCGTTCACACCTTTGGTCTCAGCGGTCACTTCGGTGCCTTTTTCCACGATGATCCACTCATCGCGCAGGCGAACGGCACGTTCCAGCAGGGTGCTGTGCAGAGAGAAAATATCACCGGGGTACGCTTCACGACCAGGCGGGCGGCGCAGAATCAGGGACATCTGGCGATAAGCCCAGGCGTGCTTGGAGAGGTCATCATAAATCACCAGCGCATCGCGGCCGCTGTCCATAAACTCTTCGCCGATGGTGCAGCCGGTATAGGGGGCGAAATATTGTAGAGGGGCAGGATCAGAAGCGCCCGCCACCACCACGGTGGTGTATTCCATCGCGCCGTGCCGTTCCAGGATGTCTACCACCTGGGCTACCTGACCCACGCGCTGGCCAATGGCCACATAAATGCAGACCATACCCTGGCCTTTCTGGTTGATGATGGTGTCCAGGCAGATGGCAGTTTTACCCGTCTGGCGGTCGCCAATAATGAGCTCACGCTGGCCACGGCCGATGGGAAACATGGCGTCGATAGCGACAATACCGGTCTGCACCGGGGTATCTACACCTTTACGCTCGATTACGCCAGGAGCGGTTCGCTGAATCGGGCGAACTTTGTTGGTGTTGATGGAGCCTTTGCCATCAACCGGGTTGCCCAAGGGGTCAACTACACGGCCGATCAAGGCGTCACCAACCGGGACAGAGGCGATACGGCCGGTGGCGCGCACTTCGTCGCCCACTTCGATAGTGGCGTAATCGCCCATAACCACGATACCGACCAGCTTGTCTTGCAGGTCCAACGCCAGACCAGCCACGCCGTTGCTAAACTCCACCAATTCGCTGGCTCTTACATCGGCCAGACCATTGACCAGGGCGATACCATCGTAAACGGCCGTTACCGTCCCAACACTACGCGCCTCAACTTTGTGGTCAAAGTCCTGAATTTGCTGTAAGAGTGATTCCGTGATGTTCTTAAAATCTGGGGCAAGGGTTGCCATCCACCAACCTCCTATAAGAGTCCATGATGTGTACAAGGGCACTGGTCAATAAGCGTTTTGCGCCAGACCATGTTATCTTGGTTTGGTCGACGCCTATCACACAATGCTACAAAATTATGCAGGCTGTACACACCAATGCTGAAGATTTTTTATTTCTTGTTAATCGAAAGATCTTTGTCTTACCGTGCGGCCTTCCGTACCACAACAGCGAGGAGCATTATCATTGGGGGCAGAATTTAGCTGCCAGGGACCCTGGAATGCGCCAAAAATATACCTTACCTATGGCCATTTGTCCAACGATTCACAATCGGGAACGGCCGTTTTAGAGCAGGTTTGTTCGGGCGAGTTGTCTATTTGTGTTTTTTATCACAAGCTGGCTGTGGCGTCAACGTGACGTGATATGCGGGCAACGGTAAAATAAGCTAAATGAGAATCTGGATTCGACTACAAAAAAAAGTGCGTTTATTCCTCAACGCGAACAGATGGAGTATTGGGCTGCTTTTGCTGGCACTGTTTACGCTTTACGTTCATGAGCTTGATGGGGCCAGCTTGTGGCGCGACGAAGCATTGACTGTTGTGCGTGCAGAGCAGCCATTTTGGCAGATTTTTGCTAATCGAAACATTGTTCAAGGTAAGGTTTCCCCAGACTTACACCCTCCTCTTTACTTTCTAATTCTCCACATATGGCAGCGGGGTGTCGGTCATTCTGAATTTGCCTATCGCTTGCCCTCAGTCTTTTTTATGGTGCTTTCGCTGGCCGGACTTTTCCAGGTAGGGCGAAAAGTG
>CAUJGI010000821.1 GCA_963169155.1 Chloroflexota bacterium | reverse complement strand
CACGGGGCCGGCTTTTTGCGGCTGTTTTTCCACGGCAAAAACCACACTGCGGCCGACCATCAGTTCGGCCAGCTTTTCCCGGGTCAGGCCGGCCATGCTTTGCCCTTCGGCGGTGACTTTACCTTTGCGTAAAACGGTGATGCGGTCGGCAACGGCCGTTACCTCGTGTAGTTTGTGGCTGATGAAAATAATCGACTTGCCCCGGGCGACCATGGCGCGCATCGTCTGCATCAGGTCGTCGATTTCTTGGGGGGCGAGAACGGCCGTAGGCTCGTCCATAATTAAAATATTGGCCCCACGGTACAGCGTTTTCAAAATTTCCACCCGCTGCTGCTCCCCCACCGAAAGCTGCCAGATTTTGGCTTTAGGGTCCACCCGCAGGCCAAACTGCTCTTGCAGCGCCAGGATCTTTTTGTCGTACTCGGCCAGATTCATGAAAAATTTGGGTTCATCCAGCCCCAGCAAGATGTTTTCGGTGACGGTTTGGGTGGGAACAAGCATAAAATGCTGATGCACCATGCCAATTCCTTTGGCGATGGCGTCTTTGGGCGAGTTAAAACTGACCAGCTCCCCGTTCACCCGGATGGCCCCCGACGCCTGTTTGTACAGACCGGCCAGCACATTCATCAAGGTGCTTTTACCGGCTCCGTTTTCCCCTAGCAGGGCGTGAATCTCCCCTCGCTTTAGCGTAAAGTTGACCCGGTCATTGGCCAACACGCCGGGGAAGCGCACGGTCACTTCCTGCATTTCAACGGCCAAAGGTGAATCGCTCATGGCTGTGTCCTTGTGATCGGTATTCGGTGGTCGGTTATCGGTAAACGGTGATTGGTAATCGGTAAACGGTGCAAAACCGCTTACCGATTACCGTTTACGGATTACGAATTATTCGAGTTCGGGCAGTTCGGCCGTGAAGTTCTCGTTCCACCAGTACATGCAGGTGGTACACGGGCTGCCAAACTGAGCGAAGCCATCCAGATCGACTTGCTCCAGGCTGACACCATCTGCCAGAACAACGTTGCCCTGGTTGTCGGTGATGGGGCCTTTGAACACGTCGAAGCGGGTGAATTCCCCAGCCATCATCGCGGCCAGCGTGTCGCGGATCATCTGTAAATCTTCTTCCGGCAGGTCGGCGACGCCAGGTTGCAGCTCTTCACCTTCCATGAAGCCATACAGACCCATCGCGCCCGCGTCGGCATCGAAGTATTCAGAACCGCCTACCCAGGTTCCGGCGCGGGATTCTTCAACGATGCGCGCATACACGACGCCCCAGTTCCAGTACATGGAGGTGAGGCAGGTATCGAGTACGCAGTTGCCGGAGTAGTCGTAGGTGATACCCCATTTACCTTCGGGAGCTGCTTCGGCCGGAGCCGGGGTGTCGGCACCAGTCATCACCACCTGCACGCCACTGTCAAACAGCGAGGAAGCGGCGTCCTGCTCAATGATGGGATCGTGCCAGGTGAAGATCCAGCGCACGTCGATGGTGCATTCGGGGCAGGTTTGCTGCGCGCCTAAACCAAAGGCGTTACCCAGACGCAGCTCTTCGGGGATGGGGAAAGTGGCGATGTAGCCGAGGCGTGGGTTGCCATCGACCATCGCGCGGGAACCAGCCAGCATACCGGCCAGGTATTTAATGTCTTCCATGGCGCCCATGAGGTTGCCAAAGTTGTCGCCGTTGGATTTGAAGCCGCTGATGTGAATGATGTCCACATCGGGGAATTCGCTGGCAACGATTTCGGAAGCGTCCATGAAGCCAAAGGAGGTGGTGAAGATCACATTAAAGCCTTTGCGCGCCAGGGAGCGGATAACTTGTTCGGCGTCGGCACCTTCGGCTACGTTTTCCACGTAGGCGGTGTGCACGCTTTCTACGTTGTCCTGCACGTACATGCGGCCGACATCGTGGGCCTGGGACCAGCCACCGTCATCGTGGGGGCCAACGTACACAAAAGCAACGTTGTAACAATTTTCGATGGCCGTGGGGATCTGGTAGCTGCCTTCTTGTTCGGCTTCACCGGTGCTGCTGGTGCAGTCTACGGCCGTTTCTTCCATCTCTTCTTCGGCAACTTCTTCAGTCGTGTCCGTGGTATCGGCCGTTGATTCATCCTCGGCTTCCGGTTCGTCGCTACCGCCGCCACAGGCAGATAGCGTCATGGCTAAAGCCAACATCATCAAAAAGAAAATCCAAAGGGTTTTGTTTTTCATCATTTACTCTCTCCTCAAATTTTTACGGTTGAAAGCAATACATTATTTGATTTTCGCTTTTGGGTACGGGATCACCTCCTTACTCTTCCCGCGTTTCCTGGATAGCCCAATGCTACCAGTTGGCGCTGGTTAGGTCGAGTGTAAAGGGTAACCAAATATCTCCATATTCGGTTAGTGCGGCATAGCATTGGTATGGGGTGATATAGATCATGTTTTGGTCAGACAAATTGGAGCGGGCGTACTGGCGGTGGTTAGCGACGGCCGTTCGGCCCATGTAGCATCTCTAACTCGCGTTGATAAAAGGTAATCGCCTTTTCGTCGCCAACGGATTGCGCCAGCGCCAGTGCCTGCTCGGCATCCTGCCGTGCCTGCCCGTGTTGTTGCTGCCGCTGATGCGCCAGACTGCGCAAATGGTACAGCTGGGCCGTGCGCAGTGAGTTCCGGGTCGGTTCTGAAATTGCCGATATGGCCGCGATTGCCTCATCTAAATGTTGTAAGGCCACCTGCCCTTGGGCAATGTCCAGGTAGTATTGGCTCAAGAATTGGTGGGCAATGGCCCGCTGTGCAGGCGCGTCTAAACCAAGATGTACCGCTTTTTCCAGATTGTTAACGGCCGTTTTGGGGACATTCCGCCTGCCACTGATTTGAATGAGCGCCAGCTGCAAATAAGCTCCGGCCAGGTTTGGCTGGTGGGCAATGGTTTGGGTCAGCACCTTTTTGGCTTGCTGCGGCGCGCCGCCCTGCCGTAAGGCATCCACATAGTTTAACGCCACCGTTGGATTTTGCGGGTTGCTCCGCCAATCCGCTTCCAGCTGCTTAAAGGCAACCACTTCACCCTGGTTTTTGTGGCCAACCATCTCAAACCAGCCGCGTTGATTAGCCTGCCAAAAGAGGAGGAGAAGGGCGGCGTGGCTAACGGCCGTTGCTCCACTCAGCACCGGCGTTGCGCCAAAATCGTAAATGATGCGCCAGTCACCAATGAAGGTAAGCGCGCTGAAGATGGGGTAGTAAATGAGGGAGTAGTACAGCAGGGTGCGCAGTGACTGGCGGGCGAAGTAGCGCAGCGACTGGCTTTGGTTTTTATAGAGCAGGAAGAATAAAACGGCCGCAAACAGCAGCGAACCAATCGTGCCCCCCAAACTGATCAACCATTCCTGCGCCGGTGGGAAAATCCGGTCGGGCTGTACGTAGCCCCAGTAGAAGCCATAACCACAGCTCACCACCCGCCCGCCAAACCCCCAGATGGGAATAGCATGGAAATATTCGTGCACAATCACCGAGGGTGGAATCGCCAGCAAAAAAGCCGCCTGCTCGATCAGGTGCATCTTCTGGTGGGTGAGCGGCGGCTGCCGAAAACCAGTCCAATCCTGCCGGATCAGCCCGGCCAGCTGCA
>CAUJGI010000820.1 GCA_963169155.1 Chloroflexota bacterium | reverse complement strand
GGCGTGGCGGAACGGGCCGCCGAAATGCTGGCCCGTACCGGCATAGCGGTAGCGCTGATTGATGTGCGGACGCTGCTGCCGTTTGATGTAAACGGCCGTATCGTCGAATCGCTCAAAAAGACCAGCCGCATTCTCTTTCTGGATGAAGATGTGCCCGGCGGGGCCACGGCCTACATGATGCAGCAGGTGATCGAAAAGCAGGGCGGCTTTTACTGGCTGGACAGCGAACCCGCCACCCTGGCTGCCGCCGAGCACCGCCCGGCGTACGGCTCCGACGGCAACTACTTCTCCAAACCCAACGCCGAAGATATCTTTGAAGCCGTCTACAACATCATGAACGAAGCGGAACCGGCACGGTACCCGATTTTTTACAAATAAAATTAGCGAGAGACCTGACAGGTTTGTTCTGCTGAAACTTTCTGCAAGCAAAAACCTGTCAGGTCTAAGTAAACAGGCAGTTGAGGAGCAAATGGCAATAAAAGTCGTTATGCCCGAGATGGGCGAAGGTGTGGTAGAAGGAACAATCTCCCGCTGGCTGAAGCAGGTGGGCGAGCAGGTTGACCAGTACGAACCGCTGCTGGAGATTGAAACGGACAAGGTCACCACAGAAGCCACCGCCGAAGAAGCGGGCACCGTGCTGGAAATCCTGGTGCCGGAAGGGGAGACAGTGGAGGTGGGCACGGTGCTGGCCACCATCGGCCAGCCGGGTGAGTCGCCCCAGAAAAACGGCCAGGCTCCGGCCAAAGAAGCCACTGCCAGGCCAGAACCAAAGCCAGAACCAACCGTGCCAACGGCTACGGCCGTTTCCCGCCCCACCTCCCAGCACTACACCGGCCGCATCAGCCCCGTCGTCGGCCGCATCGCCGCCGAACACGAGGTGGATTTAAGCCAGATCACCGGCACGGGACGCGACGGCCGTATCACCAAAACCGACATCCTCACCTACATCGACCAACGCGAACAGCAGCCCGCACCCGGGCCTACCGCTAAACCAACGTACACCCAACAAACCGACACTCCCAAACCGGTCTCCCCATCTCCCCGTCTCCCCGTCTCCTCTTCATCCCTTCCCGGCGAGGTTGTCCCGCTCACCCCCATGCGCCGCGCCATCGCCGAGCACATGGTGCGCAGCGTGCAAACCAGCCCGCATGTGACCACCGTGTTTGAGTTTGACTTTACGGCCGTTGCCCAACACCGCGCCGCCCACAAAGACCAATTTGCCCGCGACGGGGCCAATCTCACCTTCACCGCCTACATCGTGGCGGCCACGGTAGAGGCGCTGAAGCAGCACCCGATGGCCAACAGTACCTGGACCGATGCGGGAGTTGAGCTGAGGCGCCAAATCAACATTGGCATGGCCGCGGCCATCGATGACGGCCTGATTGTGCCGGTGATCAAGGGCGCGGACGGCATGAACCTGCTGGGTCTGGCCCGCACTATCAACGACCTCACCGAGCGGGCGCGCAAAAAGCAGCTCCAGCCCGGCGATGTGCAGGGCGGCACCTTTTCCATCACCAACCACGGCACCTCGGGCAGCCTGTTTGCCACGCCGATCATCAACCAGCCGCAGTGCGGCATCTTAGGCGTAGGCAAAATCGAGAAGCGGGTGAAGGTGATCAATGATGCAATTGCGATACGGCCGTTGGCCTACGTCAGCTTCACCTTCGACCACCGCATCCTGGATGGCAAAACGGCCGATGATTTTGTCAGCAGCATCAAGCAGGTGATCGAAAACTGGCAGTAAGCAGTATTCTCATCACTTCCCCGGAAACTCGCAGTTACCGGGGACATTAGGTCAAGCCATCCCTCACAGATGGCTTTTTTGTTTTACGGCCGTTTTTCACTTGCCACAAAAATCCAACACCCTTGCAAAAATCTTCCTGATTACGTTACGATTTTTAATAGGATTCTTGACATTTCTTATCAGGATCATTATTATTCTTGGCATTCACCTAAAGATTTTTAACTTTTTGATCAATTTCTTTTCTAAAACGAACCGCCTGACCAACAACGGAATCAAATACGAAATTGCTTAATTACCCAATTACCCAAAAGCCATGACCACACCTACCCCCAACCGCCCCGCCGGGATGACCGGCTTTACCATTGTCTGGATTGGCCAGCTGGTTTCCCTGCTGGGTACCAGCATGACCAACTTTGCCCTCACCATCTGGGCCTTCGAAAAAACCGGCCGGGCCACCGACCTGGCCCTGATCGGCTTCTTTTTCCTGGTGCCGCTGCTCATCGTCAGCCCGATTGCCGGGGCGATTGTTGATCGCCACGACCGCAAGTTTATGATGATGGTCAGCGATCTGGCTTCCGGCGTGGTCACCATCGTCGTGCTGATTTTGTACGCCACCGGCCTGCTGGAAGTGTGGCACCTGTACATCACCGCCGCCATTTCCGGCACCTTCCAGACGTTCCAATGGCCCGCTTACTCGGCGGCCATCAGCACCATGCTGCCCAAGGCGCAGTACGCCCGGGCCAACGGCATGATCTCCCTGGCCGAATCCGGCTCGGGCATTTTTGCCCCGGTGCTGGCCGGAGCCATCCTGAGCTTTTGGGGACTTAACGCCATTTTTGCCATCGACATCATCACCTTCATCATCGCCATTGGGTCGCTGCTGGTGGTGAATATCCCCAACCCCAAACGCACCGAAGCGGGCGCGGAAAGTCAAGGCAGCATCTGGAAGGAGTCGGCCTACGGCTTCCGCTACATCCTGGCCCGGCCCAGCCTGCTCGGCCTGCAGATGCTCTTTTTTGGGGCCAACTTTATGAGCGCCCTGGGCAACACCGTCTTTGCCCCCATGCTCTTGTCGCGCACCGGCAATAACGAGCTCATTTTCGGCTCGGTGCAGTCGGTGGCGGCCGTGGGCGGCGTAGTCGGCGGTCTGGTGATGAGCGCCTGGGGCGGACCTAAGCGGCTGGTGCATGGCGTCGTGTTTGGCTGGGCGTTTACCGGGCTGGCCCAAGCGGTTTTTGGCGCGGGGCAAATTGTGCCCGTCTGGCTGGCGGCCGGTTTTGCCATGGCCCTCGTCGGGCCGATTATCAACGGCTCCAACCAGGCGATCTGGCAAGCCAAAGTAGCCCCAGACGTGCAGGGGCGTGTTTTTGCCATTCGCCGCCTCATCGCCTGGGTATCGACGCCGCTGGCCCAGCTCATCGCCGGACCGCTGGCCGACTATGTGATGGAACCGGCCATGCAGGAAGGCGGCACCCTGGCGGGCACCTTTGGCTGGCTGGTGGGCACCGGCAATGGCGCGGGCATGGGGCTAATGATGGTGGTCTCTGGCATCCTGGCCAGTCTGGTTGCATTGGCAGCCTTTTCCACCAACCCGGTGCGCCACGCTGAAGAGTTGCTGCCCGACCACGAGCAGATGGCCCCGGCAGGCAGCGAAGAGCAGCCCACGGCAGCTTAGCTTATTAATTTTCACCGCAAAGGACGCAAAACGCGCAAAAGGAAGAAAGCTATATTTGTGGCTTACCTCCCTCTGATGGGAAAAGTTGGTGGAGACTTCATGAGTGGGCGCACCACCACAGATAAGAATTTGTAGCCCGATTTGGTAAATCGGGCGGCGATTTACCAAATCGCCCTACATTTTCAAGGGAGAAAATTATGTGGCAGCACTGTGAAGGTTATTTCAGCTTAGACACGTTTTTGCTCGATGTGCGCCTGGTTGGTGGGCAGCTCACGGCCTCATCGCCAGGGGTGCCGGAGGGGTATGAGGTGATTTTGCAGCCCACGGCCGTACCAAACACGTTTCTCTTGCAGCGTGGACCGTTGGCGGGGGTTACGGCCGTTTTCCACCACACTGCCGACGGCGAACCCACCGGCCTGACCATCGGCGACGAATTTGAATTGAGCTACAGCGCCACCCCACCGCCTGATTCTGAATTTCCCACCGGGCAGGGGCTGCTGCCGCCAGAAATGGTGTTGGACATGGGCAAAGAAGCCGATTTTGCGGCGCTGCTGGATGAGGTGTTGAGTGGAGACGGCCGTCTCCTCACCTACACCCTGCCTTACCCCAAACACGAATTCCTGCGCTACCTGGCGGCCCAAGATCTGTTCATCTTCCACGGCTCACCCAAAGCCGACATCGCTGAATTTAGCACCCGGCGCACCTCGATGGAGCTGAATGACAAAAGCGGCCGGGGCAACGTGCAGGGCATCTACGGCACCCACGACGGCCTGTGGCCCCTCTTTTTTGCCGTGGTGGACCGTGACAAAATCACCGGTTCCATCCGCAATGGCGTGCAGTTTTACCAGAACGACGCCGGCGACGAAGTGGGCGTTTACCACTTCTCCATCAACCGCGAATGGCTGAACAAAGAGCCGTGGCGCAGCGGCACGCTGTATGTGCTGCCGCGCCAGACGTTCCGCCAAATGCCGATGACGGCTGGCGGCGGCCTGTCCAACGAGTGGGTCAGCGAAGTGCCGGTGAGGCCGCTGGTGCGGATCGCCGTCGAACCAGAAGATTTCCCCTTTTTGGCCCAGGTCGGCGGCCACGATGATTCCGCGCTCACCAACCTCAGTGTTCTGGGCGAGCAAATCACTCAGGCCACCACCGCCGCCGATTTTGGGGCCGACGGCATCAACATGAAGCTCGACTACTCGCCCGACCTGGGCGAAACCATTCTCCAGTACATTCCGCTGGCGCAAAAGTTCATCCCGACGGCCCGTTTTGTGCTGCGCTTTGAGCCGCAAACGGCCGTCTGGCTGGAAATGATCGGTCCACCCGCCGTCATGCAGGTGATGCGCGACCGAGTGGAAAAGCACCTCGATAGTTTGCTGGTAGCTAGCGGCTAGTAAACCAGCCACCAGCCACTAACCACTTCCTTAATTTTGCCTCTTCTTCTCATAACAGCGTCCCTATCATCCCCGGTAGGGGCGCTGTTTTTTGCCAATTGCCGAATCTGCCATATAATTCCGCCATCTATTCACGTTCTGAATACTCATTATTTGAATAACAGTATGGCCCCACCTACACTTTCCCTCGAATTAGCCCTGTTGGGCTTTGTGCGGCAGCAGCCAAATCATGGCTACGCCATTCACCAGGCGTTGTCTGACCCCGCCGGGCTTGGCCCGGTGTGGCAGATCAAGCTGAGCCAGCTGTATGCCCTGCTGGCCACGCTGGAAGAGGCGGGCTGCGTCACCACCAGTACCGAACCGCAAGAAAACAAGCCACCGCGCAAGCTGTTTCACCTGACAACCGCAGGCGAGACGGCTTTTTTGGCGTGGGTACAGACGCCGGTGGGCAACGGCCGTTCCCTGCGCCTCGATTTTTTGGTGAAGCTGTACTTTGCCCGGCTGGAAAGCAAGGAAATCGCCGCCCGCCTGCTGGCCGCCCAGCGCAGCCAATGCCACAGCTGGCTGGCAGCGGAGCAGGAAATTGAGCAAGAAGAGTTAGAGCGTGGGCAGGTGTACGGCCGTTTGGTCCATCAATTTCGCGCCGGTCAGATTCAAGCCATGCTGACCTGGCTCGATCAATGTGAGGAGGAACTTTCTGGTGAAAATTAAATGGTTGCTTTTGTTATTCGCGCTCTTTTTTATGGCCGGGTGCAGCGCCGATTCGGCCGTAGATGAGGCAGTGGAACCGCAAGAAATCACCGTTTTTGCGGCGTCATCGCTCACCGATGCCTTTAATGAAATGGCCGAGGCGTTTAAGGCCCAGCATGAAGGGGTTGAGGTGGTGCTGAACTATGCCGGATCAACCCAGCTGGCCGCGCAGCTCAGCGAAGGGGCACAGGCCGACGTGTTTGCCTCGGCCAACAGCACCCAGATGCAGGTCGCGGTGGATGCCGGGCGTGTGACCGCAGGCAGTGAAAAGCTGTTTGTTTCCAACCGCCTGACCGTCATTGCGCCAGCCGACAATCCGGCGGGCATCACCGCGCTGGAAGATCTGGCCCAGCCGGGCGTGCAGATGATCCTGGCGGTAACCGGCGTGCCGGTACGCCAGTACACCGATGAAATCGTGGCCACTTTCCCGGCCGATTTCCAGGCACAGTTTTACGCCAACCTGGTGTCGGAAGAAGAAAACGTGCGCCAGGTGTCGGCCAAAGTGGCCCTGGGTGAGGCCGATGCGGGCATCGTCTATACCTCGGACGTGACGCCGGACATCGCCAACCAGGTGTTGCAAATCGCCATCCCCGACGCGCAGAACGTGGTTGCCACCTACCCCATCGCCCCGCTGGCCGATGCCCCCGCGCCCACCGTGGCGCAAAGCTTCATCGATTTTGTGCTGAGTGAAGATGGCCAGGCCATCCTGGCACAATGGGGCTTCGGCCCGCCGCCGGATATGCTACCTGTCTCGGACGGTTAGAAACCGTCCGCTGCTACAACAAGTGCGCTAAAGCGCACTAAAATGGCGCTTTTTTAACCTGCTTGAGCAGGTTTTTTGTCTCAGACAATGAATTTTATTCATTGTCGCCAGAGTATGCGATGACCCTGCGCCGCCCACAAATTAAGCTGGTCAAGTTGAGCAATCTGGCTTACGATTGAACGATTCAACAATCAGGCAGGATATCGTAAGCTCATGACAACAAACAGGTTGAATGAAACGCTGGCGGCGGAAGCATTGACGTTTTTAGGCGTCAAGGCTGCCACGCCCACCTTGTCCGTTCTGGAGGCGCTGCTGGCAGCCTACTACCGCCGCGTGCCCTGGGAGAGCATTTTTCGCATTGTGCGTCGGGCGGAAACCCCCACGCCGCGCTGGCCCGAACAGTTCTGGCAGGAAGCGATGACACACGGCGGCGGCGGCACCTGCTTTGAGAGCAACTACGCCTTCTTTGCCCTGCTGCAAACGCTGGGCTACGACGGCTACCTCACTCTCAACAACATGGGCGAGTCGATTGGCTGCCACACGGCGATTGTCGTGGTGCTGGATGGGCAAAAGTGGCTGGTGGATGTGGGTCTGCCGCTGTACGCGCTGCTGCCCATCAGCAGCCGGGGGACGATGCACCGCAGTTCGCCCTTTTTGCATTATGCGGTGCGGCCAGACGGCAGCCAACTGGCCGCCCACTACCAAATTGAACGCTGGCCCCATCCCAAACGCAACGCCTTCACCCTCATCGACGAGCCGGTCGACGACACCACTTACCGCGCCGCGACCACGGCCGATTATGGCGAGAACGGCCTTTTCCTAGATTTTGTCATCATCAACAAAGTGATCAACAACGAACCGTGGCGCTTCAACATGGCGGAACGGCCGTGGGCGCTCAATCGCTTCGACTGGGGCCAAAAGATGGATACACTACTGGAAGGCGATGCGGCGGTCGCCGTGGCGGAACATTTTGGGCTGGAAGCGGCCGTTGTGCAACGCGCCTTTGCCCTTACTCAACATAACTATCCCAACAATACGTAGGTCGGATTGCCAATCCGACTTACACCGAAACCTATGCGAAAACCAAAACCATACCAATGCAAACCCAAGAAAAAAATCACCCCGCGCCAGCGCAGCGGCGACTACCGCATTTTTGTCGGCGCGTTTCCGGAAGGCGACAAAATTGAGCAAGTCCAGCAGCTGCGCCAGGAAATCGACCAGGAAACGGCCGTCATCACCCCGCCGCACGTCACCCTGGTGGGCACTTATTGGCGCTCCGGTCCACCCATTGCCGCCAATGAAGGCGTACTGATTGAGAAGCTCAACACCCTGGCCCCTTACCTGCGGCCGTTCGAGCTGCACCTGGGCGGCATCTACACGTTTGGTGAGCGGGTCATCTACCTGGGCGTACGGCCGTCAGACGACATGTTGGCTATCCGAAATTCGCTCGTGGCCATGATGGGCAAGGACAAACACCGCCAGTTCAGGCCGCACCTGACGCTGGCCATGCGCCTGGAAGGGGATGAATTTAAGGCCACATTGGCCGAATTGGCGCAGTCAGCGTGGGCCGACGGCCGTTTCACCACTCCCATCCACGAACTGCGCCTGATGCAGCGTGGACCAAGCGACCCCGCCTGGCGCACCATCCACACCATTCCCCTGACCCCACCCGCCCCAAAAATCACCTTGCGCCCGGTTACGGAGACCGATCTCGACCACTTTTTTGCCCACCAGAAGCAGCCCGCGGGCCGACAAATGGCCGCCTTCACCGCCCCGGATCCCAGCGACCGCGTTGCGTGTATGGCCCAGTGGGAAAAAGTCTTCCTGGACAGCAGCATTACTCTCC
>CAUJGI010000819.1 GCA_963169155.1 Chloroflexota bacterium | reverse complement strand
TGGTGGGGGTGCAGCCGTAGTTGACACAGCTGCCGCCAAAACGGCCGCCTTCCACTATCGCCACCGTTTTGCCCGCTTGCACCAGCCGGGGCACAACCGTTCCAGTTGCCTGACCAGTGCCAATCCAGATAATGTCGTATTTTGTCATATTGCCTCCTGCAATCAGTTCATAGTCAGTATACCCGGTGATTTTCCGTTTGCTGTTTGCCTATGGTAATAATTCTGTGACCAAATGCTCTGGTGCCTGACCGCACCACTTCCAGCCAGCAACGCAAAAAGTAAGCAATGTGTTTGCCATCTGTCCAGTCGCCGCGTCTTTTCTTTACAAAATCTTTAAAACAGCTTGCCGTTTGCTTTAAGAAGCCCGGTTATACTGCTCGCATGAGCAAAAAAATTGTCACCATCCTGGTCACGGCGGCTGTTACCGCCACTCTGCTAATTGTCCTATTCATTTTCTTGATGCCCACATATGGCCCCCGCTTCTTGCACCCCCTTATGGCCGACTCAATGCCCCAAAGTATGCCCGCAGGCAGGGCCGAACACATGATGAACGCTGCTCCGCCCGCTGGACTTGACACCGCCGCCAACCGTCTGACCGACAATGAACAATTCCGGGTATCTTTCAGCAGCGACCTGGATCCGGTGGTTATTAATCAGATGCACAGCTGGACGCTGCATGTGGAAACGGCCGCTGGCCAACCGGTGGAAAACGCCGAAATTCTTGTTGATGGCGGAATGCCTCAGCACGGTCACGGCCTGCCCACACAACCCCAAGTCACCGAGTACCTGGGTGAGGGTAACTATCGCGTTGAAGGGCTGCGGTTTCAGATGGGCGGCTGGTGGGAAGTGAAGTTTGACATTACCGCCGATGGGCACGATACCATCACTTTTAACCTGGTCTTGGGCGGTTAAGCCATGTCTCACCCCAGACAATTATTCATCATCCTGGCTCTGCTTGGCATCATTGGCCTGGCCGCAGCGGCCTACGCCTGGTGGCCGCGCCCAAACGACTGGACAGCAGCGGAACGAGCCACGCTGCAAACGTTGGGGTTAGACAGTCTGCCTCCGCTGCCCGCCGATCCCTCTAACCGTTATGCCAACGATGCCCAGGCCGCCGCTTGGGGAGAGAAGCTGTTTTTCGATACCCGCTTTAGCGTCAATGGGCAGGTTGCCTGCGGCACGTGCCATCTGCCGCAACTGGGTTTTCAGGATGGCTTGCCGCTGGGGAAAGGTGTGGGCCAGACCGGCCGCCGCACCATGCCCATTGCCGGAACCGCTTACAGCCCATGGCTCTTTTGGGACGGCCGCAAAGACAGCCAGTGGGCGCAGGCGCTGGGGCCACTGGAAAGCGCTGTAGAGCATGGCAGCAGCCGCACCCAATATGCCCACCTTATTGCCACTGCCTATCGCGATGAATATGAAGCTATTTTTGGCCCCTTGCCCGATCTGACTGGACTGCCCGCAGCCGCTGGTCCGGTGGATAACCCCTCCGCTCGCGCCGCCTGGGAAGGGATGTCCGCCGCAGGACAAGAAGCCGTTAACCAAATCTTTGTCAATATAGGCAAAGCAATTGCCGCTTATGAACGCACCTTGCTGCCCCAACCTACCCGGTTTGACGCCTACGTTCAGGCCGCAGTGGCCGGAGATACGGCCGTTATGCGCGACCTGTTTACAGCCGACGAAGTAGCCGGTCTGCGTCTGTTCATCGGCCAGGCCAACTGCATCCGCTGCCACAACGGCCCACTGTTGACCGACAACGATTTCCATAACACGGCCGTTTCCCAAGCTCCTGGTTTACCTGAAGATTTAGGCCGCGCTGCTGGCGCGCCCCAGGTGCTGGCCGATGAATTCAACTGCCTCAGCGCCTACAGCGATGCGACCTCTGAACAGTGCGCCGAACTCCGCTTCATCCTGGCCGAAGGGGAACAGCTGATTCGTGCCTTCAAGCCCCCCAGCCTGCGCGGCGTGGCCCAGCGCCCACCGTACATGCACGCCGGGCAGATTGCTACACTGGAAGATGTGCTCATCCACTACAACACTGCCCCTACCGCCCCCGCCGGACACAGCGAACTGGAACCACTCAATCTTTCCCCTGCCGAATTGGAACAGCTGCTGGCCTTTTTGCAGACGTTAAACGAGTAAAAAGGAGAGTAGAGATGTGAATTGGTATAATCGCCAATCTCTACTCCCTTTTCTGAGGAACGATGCCTGCAAAAATTTTGGTGATTGACGACGAACAAAGCATTCTAAACCTGGTCACAGCTTACCTGCGGCCAGAGGGGTATCAGGTCGCAGTGGCGCTGGACGGCCGTTCAGGTCTGCAAATAGCCCAAACTCTCAAACCCGACCTTATCGTGCTAGACATCATGTTGCCAGGACTGGATGGTCTTGAGCTTCTCACACGGCTGCGCCGGGAATCCAACGTCTACGTCATTCTACTAACGGCTAAAAACGAGGAGACCGACAAAATTGTTGGCCTGGCCGTAGGGGCCGACGACTACCTGACCAAGCCGTTCAGCCCGCGCGAACTTGTCGCGCGTATCAAAGCCGCACTGCGCCGTTTACAGTCGGGCAGCGATTTACCCGACAGCCATATTTTGCATTTTGAACATCTACGCCTGGATACGGCCGCTCACCGTGTCTGGGTCAATGGACAGGAGGTGGAATTGACCTCAACAGAGTTCGATTTGCTCAAAACGCTGGCGCTGCACCCAGGTATGGTTCTTAGCCGGGAGCAGCTGCTGGAGCAGGTGTGGGGACAGAATTTTTTTGGCGAAATTCGGGTGGTAGACGTACATTTGGGCCACGTTCGCCAGAAGCTAGGCGTACATCATGGCATTGTCACCGTGCGGGGCGTGGGTTACCGCTTTACCATGCCTAAGGAGCGGGAATGATTCGCTATTTCCGCCGTCGTCTGCGCTGGAAGTTGTTCCTTTCTTATCTGGTCGTTATTTTTGTTGGCACTATCATTTTAATTGTTGCTATGGAAATGGCTGTGCCGCGTGCTTTTGCCCGCCACATTGCCCAGATGGAAGCGTTTAGTAACGGCGCACATCTGATGGATCCTGATCGTGCGAATCCAATGGTTGATGATTTGTTTGTTCAGTTTAGAACAGCCGTTACCGAGGCCACCCTCATCGCTACCACTATCGCCTCCCTGGCCGCCGT
>CAUJGI010000818.1 GCA_963169155.1 Chloroflexota bacterium | reverse complement strand
ACTTAGCTTTCTGAGGTGCGACGTGTGACGATCTTTTGAAGATGTCTTAAAATGTGGGCAGCTTGTGAAGTGAGTAACAATCGACCTGGGATCATTCTAATCGTTATTTTATTAACTTGCAATTCTTTCATCTTCTGAAATCGCGTAAACCGCACAAAGTTCTTGAAAGAAAAAACGCGTGTTGGATGCGGTTATTTGAGTAATCGGCAAATTTAACGTCACTCTTTTATGAAAACCTTCTTGCTAGTTACACAAAAGGCATAAATGCAAATTGGTATTGACATAACGGTGTTATATCGCGCCTGGGCCGGCGTGTTTACCTATCACTATCGGCTGATACAAGCCTTACTAGAAGTAGCGCCACCGGCATACCAGTTTGTGCTGCTGGATTATTTACCCCTGCACAATGGCGCAACACACCATTTGGCTGAAATTGACCGATTAGCCGGAGAACGGGCGGAAGCTGTACACGTTCCCGGACTACGTCACCGCAAACTATCTCATCTCTCGTTTTTGCAGAAACCGGACATCAAAACGGCCGTTTCCACCATCGACAATCTTCTAGAACCAATCTGGGGAAAGTTGACGGGCGCAGTACAAAATCTGCAGCTGCAAAAACATCTGGCTGGGATCGATATTTTTCATTCGTCGGATGTGCTGAACTATGCTTTACCTGGTGCCAAAAGCGTGACCACCATTCACGATTTAACCACGCTCATCCTGCCTGAATATCATTTGCCCCACATCCACAAAATGCAGGCGGCCAAGTTTCGCTTTGCTCAGGAGCAGGCCAATGCGGTTATTGCCGTATCTGAGAACACCAAGCGAGATATCGTGCGTTTGTTGGGCATTGAACCGGAGCGGGTGCATGTGGTACATGAGGGCGTCGAGCCGGGTTTACGGCCGTTGCCCGCTGAAACCATCGCGCCTACCCTGGCAGCCTACGGCCTGGACCTACAAACCTACATCCTGCACGTGGGTACCATCGAGCCGCGCAAAAACCTGGTACGTCTGGTTGAGGCTTACCATCAGGTGCGCCAGGCCGTGGCGCAGCCGCCAAAACTGGTGCTGGTAGGCCGCAAAGGATGGTTTTACGAGGAAGTTTATGCCAGCGTAACGACCCTCGACCTTACTGCGAGTGTTCTGTTTCTGGACACGGTCACCGATGAAGAGCTGCCCGCTTTTTACAATGGGGCCTTGCTGATGGTTTACCCAACGCTGTATGAAGGCTTTGGCTTACCGGCGTTAGAGGCGATGGCTTGTGGAACGGCCGTTGTGGCCGCCAATACCTCATCTCTTCCTGAAGTTGTGGGGAACGCCGGTTTGTTAATTGATCCGACAGATGTATCGGCCATTACCAATGCGGTTCTGTCCGTCTTGGAAAACCGTGATTTTAGGGCCAATCTGTCAGAAAAAAGTCTGGCTCAGGCCCAAAAATTCACCTGGAATCAAGTTGCCCAGGAAACGCTGGCTGTTTACGAAAAAATCAAGCAATAGCAACAAAACAAATTTTTAGATGAAAAAGCTGATAGTTTTGAATGCACTGCGTGCTGGCAAATGCAAAAGGTTTCTAATTGGGAACTGATAAACAATTCCATTACTAAACTCTCCGATCTTCTGCCTCACTTGGTTGAGATACACCTGATATCAAAAGGGATAAAAAACTTATGCGCGAGGAACTCTTAAACCACATTTGCTGCCCGATTTGTAAAAAAATGGCTTTTGAGGTGGAAACGGCCGTAACCAACACCCGCGAAATTCGGGAAGGCCAGCTCACCTGCGCCGCGTGCGGCAGCAAGTTTCCTGTTGCCAAGGGCATTGTGGATCTCATGCCCAATCCAGACCAAACCATCCAAAACGAACAACAAGGCTGGAGCGAGCTGCTCGGTGAAACCTCTGAAGAACTGGTCAACACAATGTTACAGCTCCCCCACTACGGCGAAGACAACTTGTGGGTCAGTGTCGCCAGAAGTTTTGATGACATCATGGAAAAAGTAAATTTTCAGGGGAAAAAAGTGCTGGACATCGGGGCCGGACGCTGCTGGTCCACTCGCCATATGGTTTTGGCTGGGGCCAGCTATGCAATTGGCCTGGACATTCTGACAGAACGGTTCATTGGCCTGGAAACGGCCGATATTTTTCTGGAACACGACGCAATCTACTTTGAACGAATGATTGGCGATATGAACAATTTGCCCGTTCGCCCTGAAACCTTTGATATCGCCTTCATGACCGCCACGCTCCACCACACCTCTGATCCAAAACGTGCCGTAAAAGAGATGGCTGATGCCTTAAAACCGGGTGGGCTCGTTATTCTCATCAACGAACCAGTGCGCGGCATACGGCAAAAAAATGCCTTGGATGGCTGTGTCGAAATTGAGCACGGCATCAACGAAAACATCTACTCTTTACGAGAGTATTTACAAGCAGCCAGAGAGGCTGGGTTAACACCTCAAATCTTTTTGTCTCCAGTAGTTAAGGATGAACTGAACACAAATCCCCATCAAATTGTGCATCGATTTGGTCGGCTAGGGCAGTACATTCTGCTGCCCCTATGGCGTTACTCGCTTGGGCAAAAGCTCATTGCCGGCCCGATGCTTCCATTCTTGCATCTTGTGGCCAACATGCCTTTAACCATGCTGGCCCGTAAGCCCGAATAAGCGTCTCGGTTAGCCGTGTTGCAGCCAATTCTCCATGTTGAGCAGTGCGCAAAAAAAGCAGCCTGGGAAACAGCTTTTCGTGATTCGCTTAAAAGGACAATTAGCATCTTCCCCTGAAGTTACAAAACATTTTAAACTTCTCACTTGTTTAGCTGGAACCATTCAACAAAGCGTCGTATCGTTATGTAAAACCCAGGTTGTAAAAGGAAAGGTGTTATGAAAGTTAGGCAGCACAAATTGTTACCACTCAATAGTTTGCTTTTACTGATCGTCATCGTTGTTCTCACCAATTTTGTCAATCCAGGTCCACTGGCGCCATCCCCTGTCGCTGCCGAGCCCAACTCAGTAAATAAACAGGCCGGATTTCCTGTCACCCTCTCTGGCGAGCGTATCCGGTTTGCGTCCGTAGCGCTTGGCGATGTAAATGGCGATAATATTGACGATATCGTCGTAGGTGGTTCCGACGGCAAAGTTTACGCTTACCGGGGCACCGGCAGCAAACTGTGGGAATACGACACAGGCAGTGCCGCCATCGAAGGGAAAGCCGCAATTGCGGATATTGACGGTGATGGACATAGTGAAGTAATCGTTGGCGCAGGCAGCACCTTTACCCCTAATGCCCATGGCGGACTTTATGTTATTAGTCACCAGGGAAATCTCCAATGCACCTATGCATCGGGGGATTTTCGACTAGACGGCTGGCGTGACGGTGTCTGGTCTTCGCCAGCCGTGGCCGATGTAGATCAGAACGATGGGGGAAAAATGGAAATTGCATTTGGCGGCTGGGATGCCAAAGTCCATCTGATAAACCATGACTGCACGTCCGTATGGAGCGTAGATACCTACGATACGGTTTGGTCATCGCCTTCGATTTTGGATATTGATCGAGACAGCCGTCTCGACATTATCATCGGCACCGACAGCAATGATGACGCGACCAAAAGCATCATCAAAGGGGGGCGCATTCTTGCTTTTGATAGAGACGGTAATCAACTGCCTGGCTTCCCCAAATTGGTTAACGAAGTCATCTATTCATCACCGGCTCTGGGCGATTTTACCGGCAACGGCTGGGCAGATATCCTTGTGGGTACCGGATACTTTTGGGGTAATCCAAGCTGCGGCCATCCAGATGGCTGTACGCCAGGTGTGGGCAAGTATGTCAATGGCTGGGACCGAAACGGCAACGCTTTGACGGGTTGGCCGGTAACATTGGGTGGCTACACCTGGGGTTCGCCCGCTTTAGCCGATCTGGACAATGATGGGCAGCTAGAACTCATTATCAACTCCTCAGATGGTAAGGTTCATGCCCTAAACAGCAACGGCAGCCAGGTGCCAGGCTGGCCGGTTACCCCGGTAACGCCCGGCGGGGCCTCCCTGGCAACACTCGCCTCCCCGGTTGCCGCCGATGTAGATGGTGATGGCAATATTGAAGTGTTCCTCGTTTCTACCTGGGACGTAGTCGCCTGGGATAAAAACGGCAATCAGCTAACACGATCTAATTATGCAACTCAGCCCGGGGAATGGAATTTAGGCACCAGCTTTTCGCTAAACTCTTCTCCAGCCATTGGCGATATTGATGGCGATGGCGATGTAGAACTGGTCGTCGGCGGCGCCAACAGTGGCGGCTCCTCCGGCATGATTCACGCCTGGGATTTTTCCGGCAGCGCCAATGGCAAAATGCCCTGGCCTGTTTTTCGGCAAAATCAATTTAATCAAGGCACATCCCCTCTGCCACCTTACCTTTCTGTAGCGTCAGACTCTTTCCTCTTTTTACACGAATTCGGAGATAACTCGCCGATAAAGTTCAATCTTCAGTTAAATAACGGTGGCAGCAGCCCTATTTCGTGGTCTGTCACCACCAGCAGCGGGAGGGTCACCGCCTCACCGAACAGTGGCTCACTATCCCTAAGCACATCGAGCCAAATAACGATTGATACGACCGGACTTTCTCTAGGCGATCATACTTACACAGTGACTGTAACGGGAACGGCCGCTGGTAATCCCGTCGCCAACAGCCCAGAAGAGGTTTCTATCACCGTAAAAATAGTGGATGACCTCACGTCTGTTTATTTACCGCAAATAAACAGATAACAAACCAAAATGGATGTTTTGCACGTCGTACACGGTTACTACCCAGCACTAGGCGGAAGCGAACGACTCATCCAACGAGTATCGGAAAATCTTGCCAGTGCGTACCGTGATCGCGTGACCGTTTTTACGGCCGATGGCCACAACAACGAGCTGTTTGTCGATCCTTCTCAGCCCCGGCTGCCTGCCGGAGTTTCGCAGTTAAATGACGTAAACATTCGTCGCTTCGCCGTTTTTAACCGTCTGGGCAAGCCGCTTTTCCACCTTCAGCGGCTTGCCCACCACCTGCGCCTTCCCGGCAATCAATACCTGCGAACCGTTTACAATGGACCAATTTTGCCCGGCCTGCGCCAGGCCATTGAAATGGCACAATGCGATATCGTAGCGGCAGCGGCGTTTCCCCTTTTACACATGTTTACTACTCTCAAGGCCTGCCAAAACACGGGTAAACCCGTGGTCTTTATCGGTGCCTTACACCCCTTAAACACCTACAACTATCAGCGCCCAATGATTTATGAAGCCATTCGCCAGGCCACTGCCTACATCGCCTTATCTACCTACGAAAAGGAGTATCTGATAAATGAATGGGCTATCCAACCTGAGAAAATAGCGGTTGTTGGGGCAGGCGTGGACATAGAACCCTATGAGCAAGCAAATGCAGACAAATTCCGCCAGCAGCATGGTCTGAACGACTTTCCTCTGGTGGGGTTTATTGGCCAACAGGGGAAAAACAAAGGTGTAGACACACTGATTTTAGCCATGAAAAAGGTATGGCGTCGCATCCCCGAAGCACGCCTTCTAATTGCCGGTTCCCAAACTCACTTCACCAAACAGCTGCAAGAGTTAATTGCTGCCAGATTATCTGAAGAAGAACGGTCTCGCATCATATTTAAGCACAACTTTTCAGAAGAAGAAAAACCGGCCCTTTTTAGCGCCTGTGACGTTTTTGCCTATCCCTCCCAATACGAATCCTTTGGCATTGCCTTCATAGAAGCCTGGGCTGCCAGTAAACCAGTCATTGGCTGCCGGGTTGGCGCGGTACCCAGTGTTGTTAGCGAAGAGGAAGATGGCCTGCTGATCCCCTATAATAACCCTGATGAACTCGGAGCCGCATTGCTGCGCTTGCTCAATTCAAGTGAATTGAGACAAAAACTTGGCCAGGCTGGCCATGAAAAAGTGAAAAGAAATTACACATGGGAAATTGTTACAACCCGGTGGCGGCAGGTATACGAGCAGGTTCTTAATGAGTGAGCAGGGAAAGGGTAAAACGGGCACCATCGCCCTTATTAGCAGCGATGTGGTAGGGTCATCAATGGCTGGGCCTGGAATTAGAGTCTGGGAATTTGCTCAGATCTTGAGCCTGCACTTTCCGGTTCGCCTGATTATTCCCCCCCTTATCGCGGCTGCTGTTCCGCAAAAAGAACAAAACTCCCCTATTCAACTTCATGTTTGTCATACTCAAGATGAGCTGCGCCAGGGGGTGCAAAGCTGCGATCTGATCATTACGCGTGGCATCATTCTAACCGCTTATCCTTTCCTGGGGCAGTTGGGCAAACCCCTGGTGCTGGATATGTACAACACTTTCCTCCTGGAAGGTTTACAGCAAATTGCCGATGCTGAAGATTGGCAGCGCATCACCACTTTTGAGCGCGATCTGGCCAGCCTGAAAACCCAGCTGGCAACGGCCGATTTCATTCTGTGCGCCAGCGAAAAACAACGAGATTACTGGCTCGGCGTTCTTTCGGCGATTGGCCGGGTGAACCCGTTAACGCACCAGCAAGATCATTCACTGCGCCAGCTCATCGATGTAGTCCCATTTGGCTTGCCCCTAGAAAAGCCCCAGCAGACAAAGCGTGTGCTAAAGGGAGTCTACAAAAACATTGCAGTGGACGACAAAGTAATTTTGTGGGGCGGCGGTATTTGGAACTGGCTGGACGCCGCCACCCTTATCCAGGCAATGCATGTAATCCACCAGCAGCGCAAAGATGTAAAGCTGTTTTTTATGGGGGTTAAACGGCCGTATCAAACCATTGCCAAACTTGATGCGGTCGCCCAGGCCATGCAGTTAAGCCAGACCTTGGGGCTGACCGATCAATGCGTCTTTTTCAACGACTGGGTGGCCTACGATGAGCGTCACAACTATCTGCTGGAAGCCGATATTGGAGTCAGCCTGCACCTTGATCACATCGAAACGCGCTTTGCCTTTAGGACGCGCCTGCTGGATCATCTGTGGTGTGGACTGCCTACCGTGGCGACCAGAGGGGATGTTTTGGCTGAGCTGTTAGCCAATCACGACCTGGCCCGCTTGGTCTCCCCTGGTGATGCGGCCGGTGTAGCCCAGGCCATTTTGGAACTGGTAAACACACCTAATTTGCGAAACAAGCTGGCCGCAAATTTTCAACAGGTTGCCCCACAATTCCAGTGGAACACGGTCATGCAGCCGCTGATTGATTTTTGCCAGACACCCCACTTCGCCGCCGACAAGCAAAGTAGCCTCTTCGTGTCCAACTCGGAGCCACGCTCTCTGGTGGGAAAAAGCTGGCAAACCTTACGGCTGGGAGGGATCCAGGCCTTCTGGCAGGAAGTTCGGAACTATTGGCACTGGAAGCGCCGCCAGGGATAACGCATTCACTTCGCGACCTGCTCGTACACCCTCCGGTAGGATTCGATCATTGTTTCCAGGGAAAACTGCTGCTGACCGACGCGTACGGCCGTATCCACCATCCCCTCATAATTCGCCACCAATTCAGCCACTGCCTGGCTAATCGCCGCAGGCGTCACGGCCTCCACCACCGCGCCACAGCCGGTTTCGGCTACGGTGTCGGCCATCGGGATGGCCTGGCTCACCAGCACCGGCTTGCCCGCCGCCAGCGAATCCAGCAGCGAATGCGGGTAC
>CAUJGI010000817.1 GCA_963169155.1 Chloroflexota bacterium | reverse complement strand
GAAAATAGACCATATCCGCCTTCCCATTGGCCCGGACGACAGCCATCCCCTTGCCATGCCGGTCATCGCTGCCCATCCGAGCCAGAAATTCGGCATGAGAGGGGAGTATTTCATCTTTGAAATGATGGGTCAGGCGGAAGGCGGCATCCCGCTTCATGCCAAACGCAATGAGCCAGGAGCAGTTATTGAGGATAAATAGCCCTGCCGTCACGTTGGTGCCGGTAGCCATGGATTCTGCCTGCGCACCATCAACGCCAACAAACGCTTCCAGGTCCTGGTCAATCATGATGACCGATGCGCCAAAAGTGCGTACCGTTTTCACCATATTGGCCAGGAAGGTCATAAGAGATGCTTCCTGGTTCATATAATGAACTTCATCCACAATGATGGCCCGCTTCCGCGGTTGACGACGTACCTGATGGTTTATTCCGGCCAGCGTTGCGTAGTAGAATAAGGAGCGTCTCCGCTCTGGGACTTTGCTAAAATCAAAGAGAACAATCCGTTCTTTTAGCCTCAGGTCCAGATTGGTCGGGACATTGAATGTTTCGGCGTAATCCCCATACACATAGAGGCTCTCAATCTCCTCTGCCAAATGCATTGCCGCTTCGGCAACGTGCCCTCCCAATATAGGAGCAGGATCCGCAGTTCCCGCCTCTCGCACCATGACAAACTTTGCCAAAGATCCCATACCAGCGGGCATTGTTTGCTCTGCCACCTGATACAGCTTGCGGCAGAAGAGCGTCAGTGTCGGGGTTAACTCATGATTGACCATCAGTTCCTCATGCCAGTCGTATCGGGCATAGGTGAGCTGCAAGGCTCGTCGAATAGCTGCGACTTCGGCATTGCTAAATCGACGAGGGCTGTGGCCCAGGGGATCAAGCAAGAGACCTAATAAGGTGATCACATGGTCGTACTGGTCGGTGGGGTTTTCGTAAACAACGTCCAAAATATTGAGCTGTGTGGTCTCGTAAGATAGCTGACTATAGGAAACATGTTTACCGCCAGCCAGCTGCAAGAGCCGCCGACTATGCCCTTGTGGTTCGAGCAATATCACCTGGATACCTTGCTCCGCCATGCGCCAGGCCAGCGCCTGGGCGCCTACCGTTTTCCCTTTGCCGGTTCTGCCCAGAATAATTCCGTGAAAAGGGTCATTGCCCTTCCAATCCAGGTAATAGACATGGGGGGCGACCTCATCAACCGAAATGCCTATGTAATAACCGTCAGCCTGCTGTTCTCGACCGACCCCCCACATGCCAGCAAAAACAGCTGGGGCGCGGCTGAGGGTATTAAAGTGACCCGTGGGCATCCCTGGTGGCCTGGCGGCGGGACCAAACATACCAACAGCGGCTGCCTGATAGCCCAACATACGGTCCACTTTCACATATTGGGTACTGGTCTTGCGCAGGCTTTCCAGCCGAGCGCGCAATCCATCCACCCGCTTGTCCAGGAGCATAAACAGCACCCGGACATGGTGCACCGCCTCATCCCGCACCGTTAGAGAGGCTTCAGCCTCTTCACTGGCCATAACGGCATTGCGATCTTGCCCATTCATCACCATACCCTGCCAGAATTCAGCGGAGGTGGTCACGCGCTCTGGATGGATTTTTCGAATGTCGACACAAATAACCATCGGCCCATCGGCTGCCGTGATAATCTGAGCCAACGGATGCCGCCAATCCCAGGTACGCGTAAGCTGATAAGAGGCAAAAACGGCACAACGATAACGGCTGTTGTCCAGCTGCAACCCCCCATCTGTGCCCTTGATAACCGGTGCCATGTGATCCTGATACTCGGCGTAATCGCCAGGAATAGGCAGCTGGGGATACCCCTCCTCCCCTACCACGCGCCAATGAGCCAGATCACTGGCGGAAATTGCGTCATTAAAATCCACCAGGTAATGGCGGGTTTTGCGCATCTCGCCCCGCTGAGCCCAATCGCCAATCATGCGTACCTCTTCCATCAAACCACGCCTGGCCCACTCATCCTGGGTGGTTATTGCCAGCTGACGGCGCTTCTGCTCCAGCCGTTCCAGGCTGGCCGGTGTCACAAAAGTCAAAAAGCGACAGTGCTGCATGGGACCGGCAAACAGCGAGACCAATTGACCAATAACGGTTGATTGGTCATGGCTGTCGATCTGATAAAAATGGGGCAGCGATACTTGAAAAACTCGCATAAAGTCACTTGCTCCTTTTAGAGATTTGAGTTGGCATCAGCTTTGTTACTGGCGCCCTTCTTCCTATTCAACAATCACGGTGGCCGTAAAAGCGCCGCGCATCTGCTGCTGCTCAGCGCGCAGCCTTACGCTCTCCCAATCGGCCTGAATATTGATAATTTGCGGCAGTCCAATCAGCTGGCGCACCCAGACAATGAGGTAAGCGGCAATCCGCCTCAGGACAATTTCTCCGTTGTGGCTGTATCCGGCGACATAGCCGGTAGCGATAAAAAATGGGGCTAACCAGAAAGGGGCGTTAAATAAACCAACACCCATTGCTGTCAGCACAGTGACCAGCATGAACTGAATCATCGTTACTTTCCGAATGATGGTAGCCGTTCTCTGGTTAATAAACTCTGAGCGGAAGTGAGTCACACTAAACATGCTTTTCTCCTGTTTTTTGAGGCGGTAATCGATAACCGGCTTCAGGCTATTCCACCGATTACCGATTACCAGGGCTGGCTAGCGCTAACCAAGCCCGCAAAGGGTGTACATGCTTTCGATGCTAAACCCGGTCAAAATCTGATTGCCAATATCTGTCGAGAAAGCCAGCAGGAGAAGCCCTAGAAAAACAGACCCGGCAACGGCGCCAATCTGTGCCCCTTGGGAAGGAAGGATGGCAGAAACATTCTTGCGGAAGCCCAGGACGGCCAGGCCTAGCAAAACGGAAGCACCACCCATCAGCTGTGTTGTGAAGAGGGCCCGGTTGTAGGTATCGCAGATGGCCTCTGGCGGCG
>CAUJGI010000816.1 GCA_963169155.1 Chloroflexota bacterium | reverse complement strand
GCCCTCAATGCCGCTCAAATCGACGAGGTCGGGGGCAAACACATTTTCGGCATGACCGCCGCCCGGTCCGGGGCCACCCTGGCCGGTGCCCTGGCTGCCACCTTGCCCCTGCCCGTTGCCCTGTCCCTGGCCGCTGCCTTCCCCAGAGCCCTGGCCTTGACCCTGGCCCTGTCCTTGCCCTTGGCCGGAACCTTGTCCCTGACCCTGGCCTTCACCTTGTCCTTCGCCTTCACCCTGACCTTGACCGCTGCCTTCGGCCTGTTGGCCCTCGCCTGATTGATTGCCCTGGCCTGCCTGCGCCACTTCTTGCCGCCCTTCGCCGAGCTGGCTGGCGGCGGCGTTAGCCTGCCCGGCGGCGGCGCTGCTCTGGGCGCGCTGCTGGAGGGTGCCTGCGGCCTGCTGGAGCGCCTGTTGGGCGGCGGCGACGTTGCCGTTTTGCAGCGCCTCGGCGGCCGCCGCCAGTTCGTTGGCCAGTTCGCTGTCTACGTTTTGGAGGGAAGCGGCCGTTTCCATCAAATCTTCCGCCAGTTCCGCCAACTCCTCATCCGATAGCGTCGGTAACGAGTCCGCCAGCTGCGCCGCCGCCGCACCCGCCTGGGACAAATTGCCGCTTTGCAAATTTTGCCCTAGCGATTGGCTGTTCTGGTTTTCTGCCAGCGGCTGCCCGGCGTCTTGCAGCGACTGCTGCAAGTTGGATTGATCGTTGTTGGCCGCCAGTTCACGCAGTTCCGCTTCCGCTTCAGACAGCGTGGCGACCGCCTCTTCCTGGCTCAGATTACCCTGCTCCAGCCCTTCCAGCGCGTTCTGGATCGACTCCAGCAGCTCTTCTTCCTGCTCATCGGTCAGTTCGGGGTTCTGGATAATTTCTTCTTCCAGCGCCTCCAGCGCCTCCACCTGTTCGGCGATGCTTTCCTGGATGGCGCGGCTTTTGAGGAGGGCGGCTTCCTGGGCGTTGGGCAGCAGCACGGCCGTTCCCAACAAAACAATCGCTACCAAAATGATCAGCCAATCCTGCCGGTTCACGGTGAAGGGCAGCATGGCGGGTGTGTCGACACGCTGTACGGCCGTTAACGTATCGTTCAGCTGCAGTTCGGCCAGGGTTGGATTGGCTTCGAGTAAGTTGGTATGGATTTCAACGGACGTACTCACCCGCTCCTTCAGCAAAAACTGCCGGTCGGCAAAACGCGCCTGCTGACGCAAATCCCGCCGCTGGCTGACGAGCCAGATGACGGCTCCGAGCAGCCCCACCACCCCCAAACCACCAGCCACCAACCCCACTTCCTGGTTGGTCAGCAGCGGGCGGAAGCGGGCGGCGCTGGCCACCACCACCCCCAGCAGCAGCCCCAACAGCAGGCCACGCGGCAGCCACAGCAGACCATCACGGGTGCGGCGACGGCCGTTCCACTGCCTCAACTGCTGCTTCAATGCCTCAAATCGTTCGTTCATGAAAGTCGAATTTGTGTCTGTCATTCCCGCTTTCGCGGGAATCCAGGTTTTGCACCATTTGTGCCAATGGATACCCGCCTACGCGGGTATGACAATTTTGCCTACTGCGTGGCGATTTTGCGCACCCGCCGCACGGTCGCGTAGAACAAAACCACCGACAGTAAAATATACAAAATCAAAAAGAGCGGCCAGGGCGAAAAGAGCCAGATAGTGTGGCTGGCACCAGACGCGCCGCCGACGCTGGTGTTGAAATACCAGAGCGAGCCTTCCTGCACCAGGGCGACATCGCTTACAATCAGTGTGGCGGGCAAATTGGTCGCCGCCAAAAACATCAGCACATACATCAGCGCCGCTTCCACCTGCCAGCTTAAAAGCGCCGCCCCGGCAAAAAACGGGCTTAAAATCATGGCAAACAGCCCCACAAATACCGGAACGCCCACTGTAATAAATAGCGCCCCGGCAAAAGTCACCACGCTGGCCGCCAGCGTGGTGCGCATGCGCGCCGAAGCGTACAGCCCCCACAAAGCAAACGTTACCGCGCTAACCAGCACAATCACCTGGGACAAAATCAGCTCGATCACCGCCACGCCGCCCATTAAAAAGGCGATGCTTTGCAGCGGAATGGCCACAAAAATCAGCAGCAGCACGTAGCTCAAAGCTGACACCAGCTTGCCCGCCACAAATGCCTTGCCTGAGAGCAGCGTCGTGCGCAGCAAATCATACGTCTGCCGCTCCTTCTCGCCGCTGATGGCCCCGGCGGTAAACGATGGCCCCACAAAAATGACCAGCATCACCTGCAAGCCCAGCACCGAGCTAAAAATTACCTTGCCCACACCACGGGAATCTGGACCATAGGGGCCGCTGGCGGCCGAGGCAAAGGCGGAGTAAACGAGGGTGATGAAGGCGCTCATTACCAGCAGGTGCACAGTGAGCACAACAAAGGCGCGCCGCCCGCGCATCCGGCTGCGCAGCTCTTTAACAGCAACCGGATTTTCCCGCAGCCTCTGGAGAAAACTTTTCTTTTGGATGACTGGTTCTTGTACAAGTTCGGTCATAACGCCTCAGAAATGATTGTAATTGGGTAATCGAGTAATTGGTAATTTGCTCTTCAATCACTCAATTACTAAGTTTTTTCGCCTGCCGCACAATGCCCCACCAGAGGAGCAGTACGGCCGTTCCATACACAATCGCGGGTGTTAAAATGCTGCCGGTTAACGATCCGCCGTCGTCAATCCCGACCAGGCGCCAGATGGCCAGCCAGATGGCGCTGTTGCTAAACAACTTCATCAGCACCACGATGACGTAGCTGCCCGCCAGGGCCAGTTGGGCCGACTTGACCCAGGTGGAGAGGTACATGCCGATAACCGCGGCAAACAGCACTTCCACCCACGGCCGTATCAATGCCCCCAGACCAATAAAAAAGCCGGAAACGGCCGTGCCGCCCGACACAAAACTCAGCACACAAAACAGCATCAACGCCTGGAAAGCGCTCAACAGCAGCATCACCTTCCAGATGCGCAGCCGGGCCAGCCCGCCAAACAGCTTCGCCAGCAAAATGTTGGCCGTGGAGTGCGGCGTCAGGCGCAAAATGTCCCAGGTGCCCCGGACCACCTCCATGCTAATGGTCGGCGCGGTCAGCGCCGGGGCCATAAACGAGCCATAAATTGTTAACATCGAGAGCAGCGCGCCAGGCAGGCAAATGACGCATAGGAAAATGAACAGCTCTTCGTTTTCCGTCGTGCCCAGCAGTGCCGGATTGGCCCCTGCGCACAGCCCCAGCACAATCGCCCCCATCACCACAAACGGCGAATAGCGCCGCAGTGTCTCGTAAAATGGGTTCGGGTTACCCCAGCCGCCTTTTTCCCGCAGGTAGATGGGGTTCTCGTCCAGCGAACGGAACCAGCGCCAACCAGACCGCAGCCGTGCCGGAAATCCCCACCTCAATTCACAATGCCCTTTGTTACCTGTAAAAAGACGTCTTCCAAATCGCCCGTCTCTTCCTGGAAGGCCACCACGCGGAAGTTGTGGGCAATCAGGCTGGCCAGCAACTGGCTCAGCGCCTCATCGTCGCCGGTAAAGTCAAAGCGCAGCGAGTCGGACGGAATGTCTGCCCCTTCGGCCGTGATGATGCTTTCGACCGACTCGTGGCGCAGCAAAAATTCCTGCACCGGTGTCAAATCGCCCAGGGCGCGCAGCTGGATGAGCCGGTGTGTGCGCAGCTGCCGCTTCATTTCCGCCATGTCGCCGTAAGCCACCAGCCCGCCCGCTTCCAGAATAGCAATGCTGGTGCAAATATCAGCCACTTCAGACAGGATGTGCGAGGAGAAGAAAATCGTCTTGCCCATCAGCTTCAGCTCGCGCAGCAGTTCGCGCATTTCGATGCGGGCACGTGGATCCAGACCACTGGCCGGTTCGTCCAAAATGAGCACCTGTGGATCGTGCGCCAGAGTGCGGGCCAGGCACAGGCGCTGCTTCATGCCCCGACTCAGGCTGTCCACAAACGCCTCTTTTTTGTGGCCCAAATCAACCAACGCCAGCAGGTCGTCAATCATGCCCACCCGGGTGTTGGGCGGCACATCGTAGCAGGCGGCAAAGAAGTCCAGGTATTCCCACACTTTCATGTCGTCGTACACGCCAAAAAAGTCCGGCATGTAGCCGATGTTGCGGCGCACGGCGCGTGGATTGTCGATGACCGATTCGCCCGCCACCCACGCTTTGCCGCTGCTGGGCTTGAGCAGGGTGGTGAGAATACGCATAGTGGTCGTTTTGCCCGCGCCGTTGGGGCCGATAAAGCCAAACACTTCGCCTTCCTCGATGTTGAGCGTCAGGTCGTTTAACGCCACGAGGTCGCCGTATTTTTTGGTAAGCCCCTGAATTTCGATGATTGATCCCATAATTTAGCCCGTTTGCGTTGTCATGCCCGCGTAGGCGGGCATCCAGTTATTGTAACAAATGGATTCCCGCATTCGCGGGAATGACAGTTGAAAAATCCGAATTTACTCGCCCAGATTACCAGTCAAAATTGGGTACACTTCGCCAATGCCCAGGCCAAACTGGCTGTTGGTGTCTTCCAGCCGCAGGCGCACCTCGTTGTTGGGGCCGATGTATGGCTCGAAGTTGGTGATGAGGTTGCGGCCCCAGGTGACGGCGTTCAACGGCTGCCAGAGATTTTGCTCAAAGTCCCAGATGCGCACGTCGGGCGTGAGTTGGGTGGGGTCTTCGTACTGCTGCGTCAGCGAGAAGCTGAGCTTGGTGACATCCATGTTTTGGAACTCCGGCCAGGGGGTGTAGGAAAATTCCACCCAGCCGCCGTTGAGGTACAAATCCTGAACGGTGGGATTGTAGACATTGTTGTTGCCCAGCGATTGCCAGTTGAGCAACGAGACGGGCAGGGTGACGTTACGGCCGCTTACAATGTTCTGCTCCAGCGGAATCTCAATCAGGTACAGAGTGGTGTTTTGCGTATCGAAGCTGTCGTTTTGCACGGCCGCATTCAGCTGCTGCTCGTTGGACCAGGCAATCAACACCACGCTTTCCGTGGGGGGAATAAAGGCACCCGGGCCGCCAAAATCGGTGCTTTCCAGCGCCTGCAAGAGCTGCCAGCGCGGGTAAAGGATCCGGTCGTTGTAGTAGTCAAAAGAGCCAAGAATGGTTTCGGCGTTGGCCGAAAGCGGGGCGTTGGAGCTAAAGCCACCCACACACGCGGGTGAGGAGCTGCTGCGAGCTGTGCCCATGGGTTGGGAACCGGCCGTCCGCTCATTGGGCGCAATATCCCCGATGGCTACGGCCGTGTTGCCCAGCAGTACTGACGCCGTCTCCAGCGT
>CAUJGI010000815.1 GCA_963169155.1 Chloroflexota bacterium | reverse complement strand
TACTACACCCGCTGGGAAGCGGTCGATACCGAAGTAGCCCGCACCACCGTCACCACCGACGCCCAGGGCCGCGCCAGCGCCAGCTTTACGCCGGAGGAAGGCGGCACCTACATCGCCGTGGCCACCGTCACGGACGATGGTGGGCGCGAGCAGTTGAGCAGCACCACCCTCTGGGTCGTCGCCAGTGGCCAGATTGGCTGGCAAATTGACCCGCGCGACAAGACGATGGAACTAACACCCGATGCCACCGGCTATGCCCCCGGCGATACCGCCCGCGTGCTGGTGCAGTCGCCTTTCAGCGAACCGGTGCAGGCATGGCTTACCATCGAGCGCGGCCAGCTGCTGGAGCAGCGGGTCATCACCCTGGCTGGCAGCAGCGACGTGCTGGAAATTCCCATCACGGCGGAAATGGCCCCCAACGCCTTTGTCACCGTCACGGCTATCAAGGGTGTCACCAGTGGCAGCGATCCCTACCCAGAGATGCGCCTGGGCATTGCCGAACTGCCCGTCTCCACCGAACAGCAAACGCTCACCGTCATCCTGACACCGCAGCAGGAGACGTTTGCGCCGGGAGAAACGGCCGTTTACACCATCACCGTCACCGACTACCAGGGCAATCCCGTCCCGGCCGATGTGTCGCTGGCGCTGGTGGATTTGGCCGTGCTGACCCTGAAAGAGGACAACGCGCCCATCATCGTCGACGCCTTCTACGCCGAGCAGCCGTACCGCAGTCGTTTAGGCTCTGGCCTCGTCTTCTCTGGGGAAGGTTATCCCATTGAAATCCCGGTTGAGCAGCTGGGGTTGGGTGGCGGCGGCGGCGGGGAGGCGGCTGATTCCGCTCTGGCCCGTGCCGTGGGTGATGAAGATGGGGTGCGCCAGGACTTCCCGGACACGGCGTTCTGGCAGGCCAACCTGAGCACCGACGCGAACGGGCAGGCGACCGTCGAAATTCCCCTGCCGGACAACCTGACCACCTGGCGCTTAAGCAGCAAGGCGGTTACCGTCGAAGAGACCCTGGTGGGCCAAAATTCGGTAGACATCGTTACCACGCTGCCGCTGCTGGTGCGCCCCGTCACGCCGCGCTTTTTCACCGTGGGCGATGTGGTGGAACTGGGGGCAATTGTAAACAATAACACGGGGGATGAGCTGGAAACGGCCGTAACCCTAGAAGCCACCGGCGTCACTCTGGCTGGTGAGGCGACCCAAACCATCACCGTGCCCGCCAATGGGCAGCGGTTGGTGCGCTGGCCTGTCACCGTAGACAACGTGGCGGGCGTGGACCTCACCTTCCGCGTCGAAGGCGGCGACTTCAGCGACGCCAGCAAACCCACCTTTGGCGATGGTGGTGATATCCCGGTTTACCGCTACACGGCCGATGACGTCGTGGCCACCGCTGGCCAGCTGGACGAAGCGGGCAACCGCGTGGAGGCCATTCTGCTGCCGCCGGGCGTTGATCCGGCCCAGGGCGAAGTGGCTATCACCCTCAGCCCATCGCTGGCGGCGGCGCTGATAGACAGCATTGAGCTGCACAACGAGCAAGACAGTTCGTCCCTGTGCGCCTACGCTGCTGCTGACCGGCTGCTGCCCAACGCCGCCCTGTTGGACCTGGCGCAGCGCCTGCCCGCCGCCGACCTGGACGCCGCTCAGGTGGCCGAATCGGAAGCGGTAGTGTTGAGCAGCATCGCCCAATTGGAGCAGCTGGTGCTGGAAGATGGCGGCTGGAGTTGGTGCAGCGGCGCAGAAAGCGACCCGTGGCTGACCGGCTATGCCCTGTTTGCCCTGGCCCAGGCCCGCGAATTGGGCTACGAGGTGCGTGCCTCCGTTTTGGAGAACGCGGCCAACTACCTGGTGGCCCAGTTGGTTCCGCCCAGCACTCAGCTGGATGCTTTTGCCGTCAACCGGCAGGCGTTTTTCCTGCACGTGCTGGCCTTGCTAGATGCCGACGTGCTGGCTGACCTGGATCGCCTGGTAGAGGAAAATCGCGCCCTGCTCGATCCGTACGCCCGCGCCCTGGTGGCCTCGTCCTACGCTCAGCTGGGCGTGACGGACAACCGGGTGGCGACGCTGCTGACCGACCTGAACGACAGCGCCGTGGTTAGCGCTACCGGCACGCATTGGGAAGACGCCAGCCGCGACCTGCGCAACCTGAACAGCGACGTGCGGGGAACGGCCGTTATCGTCAAAACGCTGGCTGAACTCGATCCAGAAAATCCGCTGCTGCCCGGCGCGGTACGCTGGTTGATGAGCGCTCGTACGGCTCAACTCTGGTCCACCTCGCACGAGACGGCCTGGACGCTCCTGGCGCTGACCGAGTGGATGGTGGCTTCCGGTGAGCTGGACGCCAACTACGACTACAGCCTGGAGGTGAACTTGCAGCCGGTGACGGACGGCCGTTTCACCACCAGCACCATCACCAACAGCCGCAATCTCACGCTGCCGGTGGGTGAACTGCTGCAGGAAGAGGCCAACTTCTTCAACTTTAGGCGCGGGGCGGGGGACGGCCGTCTCTACTACACCATGCACCTGGAAAGCAGCATCGACATGAACTTCGTCGAAGCCATCGATCGCGGCATCACCGTCGAGCGCGTTTACTACGACGCCGACTGCGACCCGGAGACGGAAACCTGCCAGCCCATCACCGAAATCGAAGCGGGCGAGCGGGTGCGCGTGGTGCTGACGATCATCGCTGAAAACGACCTGGTGTACGCGATGGTCGAGGATCCCATCCCGGCGGGCACCGAAGCCATCGATCCAGGGCTGGACATCAACTCGCCCACCCAGGGCGGTGAAGTCAATCGTGTCGATGAGGATTACCGCTTTGGCTACTGGGGCTGGTGGTTTTTTAACCAGATTCAGTACCAGGATGAGCAGGTGGTTTTCCTGGCCAACTTCCTGCCCGCAGGCACGTACCAGTACAGCTACTTCCTCCAGGCGTCCATCCCCGGCGAGTACCAGGTGCGCCCCACCTTTGCCCGCCAGACGTTCTTTCCAGAGGTAAACGGCCGTTCCGCTGGCCTGGTCCTCACAATAACCCAGTAAACGGTAATCGGTGAACGGTAATCGGTAATCGGATTACCGTTTACCGATTACGGATAACCGAATACCGACAACTGCAAAGCAGGTGATGGGCTGCCCGAAAAATGCCCGTCACCTGCTTTGTTAATTTTTTAACAGTTCATCTAATTTTCACGTCGCCTTAACTTCCTATTGCGCCGGAATGTTGAATACTACAACCTGAAGGTGTTCCGTTAGAAGTACAAAGTAGTGTGTAGGTTGTGGTGTAACGACCGTATCGTTAGGTGACAAAATGGAAGCATACACTGAAGGCGTCATTTCCATTGGCGAGCAGCAAATTCATTACGTGGAAGCAGGCAAAAAAGGGCGGCAAATTGCTCTGCTGCTTCATGGGTGGTCCAGCTCCTGGTACGCCACCTCGCCGCTGTTGGGCCAGCTGGCCCAGCGTTTCCACTGCATCGCCATCGATCTGCCCGGTTATGGGCAATCTCCCCCGCTAGAAGAAACAACCACCATTCCGGCATACGTTGATCTGTTGGCCAGACTCATCGGCAAGATGAGCGATGGGCCGGTGGTGCTGGTGGGTCACTCGATGGGCGGCATGATCAGCCTGTCGCTGGCCCTGGCGCATCCCGTGCTGGTGGAGCGCATGGTTTTGCTGAGCCCGACGATCAGCGGCCGTTTGTCCACCGCCATTAACCTGTTCATCAGCCCCATTACGATGATGGAACGATTTGGCCTGGGCAGCCTGCTGGTCACCGCCACGGAACGGGCCTTTGTCGGCCTCACCGACCGGCTGATGCGCCCCGTTTCTTTTGCCGAGCGCACCGGCATTACCGAGGCTGATTACGAGCGGCTGCGCATGGATGCGCGCAAACCGGGCCAGGGGCGGGTACGCTCCGAATGTTACCGGGCGATGCTGGACAATGATTTAAGCGGCCGTTTAAGCCAGATCGAAACACCGGCCCTGGTCATCTGGGGGGCGGAAGACAACACCGTGCCGCTGCGCGATGCGGGCGTGGTGGCCGACGAGTGGCCTGCCGCCGATTTGCGCATCCTGCCCAAAGCAGGCCATTGGCCCCAGTTTGAAGCCCCCGACATTACCCGCCGTATGGTAGCCGCATTCCTGGGGCTGCCCCTGCACAGCAGCGCCCTCTTCAAGCCGGTGGACGAAGACGAACTGGCCCAAATCAACGAAATTGCCCAATTTTTTGCCAGCTCCGACGTGGGCAACGATTTGTCCCTGGCCCAGCGCACTCGCCTGGCGGCCCAGTGCCAGGTGCGAGTCTTTGAGCCTGATGACACTATCGCCGAAGCATCTGACACGAGTGACGAGCTGTTCATCATCCAAAAAGGGTACGTGGAAGTGTGGAAGGACCCGGAGAGCAAATCGGGCAAACACAGTCACAACCGGGCAAAAATGGAGCATGTGGCCAATTTGCGCGCCGGGCAGATAACCGGCGAGCTGGCCATGCTGGATCGCGGCGGTCGCAGCGCCGACCTTATCGCGGGCAGCGAAGGCGCCACCTTGCTGGTGCTCAGCCGGGAACGGCTGCTGGCCCTGGTGGAGGATGATTCCGAGCTGGGGGCACGCTTTTTGTGGAATATGTCCACGGCGATGTCGGCGCGGGTGCGTTTTGTGTTGTGGCAGCTCAACCAGGAGCGCCAGGGTGTTGTCGCTGAGCAGGAAGCGGCCTTTGGGCGACTGCCGCTGCGGAGCTGACTAGAATGAAACGTGAAACGTGATGCTAAGGCAGTTCACGCTTCACGTTTCAAGCTAAGCCATCTGTCATCATTTCCTTACCTGAATATCACCCCATATCTGTGACATTTGCCACCGGAATTTTAAGGCTGGAGTTATTAAACTTAAGGCCATTACAGCAGAGTAAAACAATCCTTCAGGATGGTCGGTGGTGATAAAAAAGACCCCGATTTTCCCCCAACCTTAAGAATACTTTCCTCGCCAGGTTTAGGAGCGACACCATGTTAACCACAAATGATCTGATGACCATTGATCCGGAAACTGTCACAGAGGATGTACCTTTGCGTGAAGTGGTGGCCGTGATGAACCGCGCCAACATTCGGCAGGTTTTGGTGGTTGATGGCAAAAGACTGGTGGGGATTGTGACTGATCGGGATGTGCGTCTGGCCGTCAATTCCCCGTTGACCTCGGAAGAGCCGCTGCAGCGGCTGGAACTGCTCAACGGCTTTAAAGCCAAAGATTGCATGACGCCAAACCCGCGCTGTGTAGAACCAGACACGCCGATTCATAAAGTGGCGGAGTTGCTGAGTATGTACAAATTTGGCGCGCTGCCCGTGGTGAAAAACGATGAGCTGGTCGGCATTATCACGGTCACCGATTTGTTGAACCAAATGGCACTTTTGCCAGAACCAAAATCGTAATTTTCCTCCTGTTTGAGATGTTTGTTTGGATGACACCAGGGTTATGCCACAGCTGCCCTGGTGTTTTCTTTTTGTCCTCAGAACTTGCTTGTGAGCGTTTGCTTAGCAGCCTTGTAAAAGAGGCTGGTCATTCCTGATTCTCTCTTTACAATGGTGTTTATGCTCAGACTCAATTTCTTTTCCGCCGCGTCCAAACCTGCGCTAAAGGATCCACAATCGTTTATGCTGCCGCTGGTTGAACCGGTAACGGTTACGCGCACCGATGATGGCTTTTGGCATGTGCAATGGCAGGAAACTTCCGCTCGCACCATCATCTACGTGGGCAATGATCCTGACGCGCCTGAAACGATGTCGCCCATCGTCTCCGTGGGTGGGGCGAAGGAAGCGATGGTAGGTAGTTTAAACACGGCCGTTCGCCACTATTTTCGCCTGGCATTTAAGGGTGGGGTGTGGGACGGCCGTTCCTTCCTGGCCGCCGAGCGGGTGCTGCCCCTGGAAAAGGGGGTCAACATGCGCGATGTCGGCGGTTTCCACACAGCCGACGGGCAGATGGTACGATGGGGCAAGCTGTACCGCTCTGGCAGTTTGTCCCGCCTGACCCCGGCAGACCTGACCTACTTGCAGCGGATGGGTGTGCGCCTGGTGTTCGATTTACGCTCGGTGGAGGAGCGGACCAAGCAGCCGGATCGTTTGCCCGACGTGGATGGTTTGGTGGAACGGCCGTTGCCGATGGACAGCGTCGACCGGTGGGAGCGGCTGCGCGGCGCGTATGCCATTTTCTTCCGCAAGGGGCGGCTGGATGACTTTTTGCTTGATGGCTACCGCCGGGTGATGATCGACGGCAAGGCGCACGTCATTGGCGAGATTTTCCAGCGGCTGGCCGACCCGGCGCAGCTGCCTGCTCTGCTGCACTGCACTGCTGGCAAGGACCGCACCGGAATAGTGGTGGCCATGCTCCTGCTCACTCTCGGCGTGCCCGAAGAAACCGTCGTGGCCGACTACACCCTGAGCAACCTGTTCTACGAGCATTTCCGCAAAGGCATCATGGCGGATTTGAAGCAAGTGGCCCCCTGGGGCATGTCGGCGGATGATTTGCAGGATTTGCTGCTGGTGAAGGCCAAAACCCTCCAGAGTGCCCTGGCCCACCTGCGCCAAAAATACGGCTCGCTGGATGCCTACCTGCGCCACCAGGCGGGTGTCTCCGATGAAACAATGGCCCAACTGCGGCGGAATTGGCTGGTGAAGGTGTAATTGAGTAATTGGCCGGTTAACTGCGGCGTAGAGATGACGTCGCGAGGGGGTGCACTGTACCTGGCCCCACACAGTGCCAATACAGGCCGTGCCGCCTCGCCCACACTTGGTTAATATTTGGGCAGAATGGGCCGTTGTAAGACTGCCTGCGCCCGAATTAGGCTAAAATGGCGGCATGATTGACTTTGGGCGACGTAAACCGCTGGTTGGGGTTGTTGTTGGGCTGGGGGTGCTGCTGCTGGCGCTGCTGGCCTGGGAGTGGGTGCGGTTTGAAACGGCCGTGTGGCAGGCCAGCGTTGGCGGGTTACCCATTACCGAGCGGCTTACCCTGGACCCCGTGGGCAATACCCTGGCCATTGTGGCCCTGGTGAGCATGGTTTGCGTGGTGGTGTTGACCTTTTACCGGCTTAACAAGGAAGTTACCATTCCCGTCTCTGGCTGGTGGGCCATTCCCCTGCTGACCACGGTGGGGCTGGGCATTATGCTGTACCTCGCCTCCATCCCGGAAACGTTGATTTGTTACCCCAGCGGGGCGTGTCAGGTCATTCAGCAAAGCGAGTATGGCAAGATTTTGAACGTGCCGGTGGGCATTTGGGGGGCGTTGGGCTACCTGGCTATCCTGGTTACCTGGAGCGCCAGCCTGATTGGCTCGTCGCGGCTGCTGCATTTTGTGCCGTGGGCGCTGCTGGCGCTGACGCTGCTGGGGGTGCTGTTTTCGCTCTATTTCACCTTTTTGGAGCCGTTTGTCATTGGCGCCACCTGCCCCTGGTGCCTCACCTCGGCCATTCTGATGACCATCCTGTTCTGGCTCAGTGCCGAAACGGTGCAGAGCTTGCGGCTGGAACAATCCCTCATCGGTTAACCT
>CAUJGI010000814.1 GCA_963169155.1 Chloroflexota bacterium | reverse complement strand
TCGTCCAAGGACAACCCTTCCAGCACGGCCTTAATCGACAGGCGCACTTTGCCATCGGGCGTCACGTCGGTCACCATGACCATCACCTCATCACCCAGCTGTAGGGCATCTTCAACCCGCTTCAGGTGGTCGGAGGAGATTTGGGAGATGTGCACCAGGCCGTCGATGCCGGGCAGGAACTCGATGAACGCGCCAAAGTCGGTGATGCGCACCACCTTGCCGGGGTAAATCGTGCCCGGTTCGGGGGATTTGGTCATGCCTTCAATCTGCTTGACGGCCATTTCGGCCTTCAAGCCGTCTACGCCAGCCACAAAGATGGTGCCATCTTCCTGGATGTCGATGGAGACTTCGAAGGTTTCTTCCAGGCTGCGGATGGTGGCGCCGCCCTTGCCAATCACCGCCCCAATTTTGTCGGGGTCGATCTTGACGGTGAGCATACGCGGCGCAAAAGCGCTGAGCTGAGCCCGTGGTTCGGCAATGGTGGTCAGCATGTTGTCCAGGATGTGCAAACGGCCGACGCGTGCCTGTTCCAGCGCCTGCTTCATGATCTCCTTGGTGATGCCCGCAATTTTAATGTCCATCTGCAGGGCGGTGATGCCCTGACTGGTGCCAGCCACCTTGAAGTCCATGTCGCCCAGGTGGTCTTCCATGCCCTGGATGTCGGTGAGGATGGCGTATTTGTCACCTTCTTTTACCAGACCCATGGCCACACCGGCCACCGGGCGCTTGATCGGCACACCGCAGTCCATCAGCGCCAGGGTAGAGGCGCAAACGCTGGCCTGGCTGGTGCTGCCGTTGGAGGAAAGTACCTCGGATACGACGCGAATGGTGTAGGGGAACTCGGCTTCAGACGGGATCATGGGGCGCAGGGCGGTTTCGGCCAGGGCACCATGACCAATTTCGCGCCGTTTGGGACCGCGCAGAAACCAGGTTTCGCCGGTGGAAAAGGGCGGGAAGTTGTAGTGGTGCATGTAGCGGCGGGTGTCGTCGCTGGTGAGTCCTTCGATTTTCTGGGCTTCACGGGGCGTGCCCAGGGTGGCCAGAGAGAGCACCTGGGTTTCGCCGCGTTTGAACAGGCCAGAGCCGTGGGTGCGGGGGACGATGCCGATTTCCGAGGAAAGCGGCCGTACCGTGGCGTAATCACGGCCGTCGGGGCGAATGCCTTCGTACAGGATGCGGTTGCGCACGGCTTTTTTCTGCACGCTGGTGATCACTTCGCGCACTTCACTGAGGTTGGTCGTTTCGTCCATCTCCAAGAAGTCGTTGACGATCTCTTCGCGCAGTTCGCCCATTTCGTCGTTACGTTCGTGGCGGTCGGTGGTGGTGGCCACAATGTCGGTGATGCGGCTACCAATGCGTTCGATTACGGCCGTTTCTAACCCTTCATCAATCGAACTGATAACCACTGCTGTCTTTTCTTTGCCCACTTCGGCCTGCATCTCATTCAGCATATCGATGAACGGCTGCATGGCAGCGTGGCCAAACTCCAGCGCTTCAACCAACACTTCTTCGGTCACCTCGTTAGCGCCCGCTTCCACCATGATAATGGCGTCTTTGGATCCGGCCAGGCGCAGGTCCAGGCTGCTCCTGGTCATTTCCTCGATGGTGGGGTTGGCCACAAACTGGCCATCGATGTAACCCACACGCACCGCGCCAATGGGGCCAGCCCAGGGCACGTCGGAGATGTGCAGGGCGGCGCTGGCGGCGTTGACGGACATGATGTCCAGGTGGTGCACCCCATCGGCCGAGAGGGTGCTGGTGATGATTTGGACCTCATTGCGCATACCGTCGGGGAACAACGGCCGTAACGGCCGATCCGTTAAACGTGCCACCAAAACCGCTTCCGTGGTGGGGCGGCCTTCGCGCTTGAAGTAACCACCAGGAATACGGCCGCCGGCGTACATCTTTTCTTCAAAGTCAACGCTCAGCGGGAAGAAATCCAGCCCTTCGCGAACCGTTTTGGACATGGTGGCCGTCGCCAGGATCATGCAGTCGCCCACACGAAGTGTGACCGCACCGCCAGCCTGGGGCGCTAGTTTCCCTGTGGCAACTGTGATCTCGTCCCTGCCAACACGGGTGGTAAAGCTTTTTTCAGAATACATTGAATGAACCTCCACTTAAAGGTTGTGAAAGGAACAGTAAGTGACCCAAAACACAAGCCAACCAGCAGATTGCTTGATGCAACCTGCCAGCGTTTCAGGCAATGAGGTGGTTTATGAGGGAAACGCTGTTCCGTTCTTTATCGCTTGGAGGGGATGGATTAGGGACTGGGGACTGGCACATACATGCGGAAGACCCGTATGAGACAATACCCAATTCCTAAACCGCCAGATCCGCTCCAAAAATGAATGAAAGAGAGGGGCAGCACCGCGCCCCTCTTTATTTACAAACCGATTTTATTAACGACGCAGACCCAGACGTTCCAAAATCTCGCGGTACCGTTCTGGATGACGCTTACGCAGGTAAGCCAGCAGGCGGCGGCGTTTGCCAACCAGCTTCAGCAGGCCCCGGCGGGAGCTTTCGTCATGTTTGTGCAGGCGCAGGTGCTCCTGCAGCTGCTTGATTCGCTGATCAAAGATGGCAATCTGGACCTCAGCGGAGCCAGTATCGCCTTCATGCATCGCAAATCCAGACATTAAATCAGCTTTTTTTGTACTTTCTAACGGCATAAGGTTGATCCTCCAAAAATGTAGTATTTAGCCTGTTGGCCGCCGTGCCGATGTCGCCGCACCACCAAGCCATCCGAGATTATAGCCTAAACATAAGAGTTTACAAATCGTGAGAGCGCTTAATTTTCCAGGGTAAAGCGCACCAGAACGGGGTTGTGATCGGACATGCGCTAAACGGTAATCCCTTTGAATTCCATTGCTGCTGTCCTGTTGTTGCTTTGGGGGTGTGAGTAACGGCCGTCTCTATTCTTTTGCCTGGCTCGTTTTTTAGATCGGTCCAATCTTCAAGATTGGACCAATCTTAGGCTGTTACTTAGAACCGGGTCAAAACAAGCTCCAGGTGAATATCTTCCGGTTCTTTCCCGAAAAGATCCGGATCAATAGGCTGGGCTGGGTGGCAGCCTAACCGCGTGTAAAAATCAACCGTGTGTTTCGACGGGGTGGCCGATACATACATGACGCTG
>CAUJGI010000813.1 GCA_963169155.1 Chloroflexota bacterium | reverse complement strand
CGTATCCATCCGCAGCAAACTCCCCGCCAGTGTACCAGCCGCCAGCCGCGCCGTTGTCTCGTCCACGATTACCTCATGATCGCCCAGGGCGTAGCTGCCCGGCGGCATCCCCAGCGCTGCCATCGCATCGGTGACCAAGGTGAGACGGCCGTTGCCCACCAACCGCCACACTAACTTCACCAGCTCAGGATGCACATGCTCGCCATCGACAATCAGGCCGACGGTGGCCCGCTCGTCGGCCAGGAGCGCGCCCGCCAGGCCTGGTTCGCGGTGATGCAGCGGCGGCATGGCGTTAAACAGATGCGTGCCGTAACAAATTCCGGCGTCGAAACCGGCCGTGGCCTGGGCCAGGGTGGCGGTGGAATGCCCCGCGCTGACCACCACGCCGCGCTCGTTGAGCAGCTTAACGACGTCCAGCGCGCCGTCCAGCTCGGGCGCGAGCGTCACCAGGCTCACCCCATTTTCGGGCGACCAGCTGGCCACTTTGGCGGCGGTGGGCCGCTGCAAATAGGCGGGATTGTGCGCCCCTTTTTTGTCCGGGTGTAAAAATGGCCCTTCCAGATGCAGCCCCAGCGGCGTTGCGCCCCCAAAATTGGCGGGGGGCTGGTTGATGGCTTGTTGGGCGGCGGTTACGGCCGTTAACGGCGACGTAATAATCGTGGGCAAAAAGCTGGTCACCCCTGTGCGTGGCAAATACTCGGCCACTGCCCAGATGCTGCCGGGATCGCTGGTGAAGTCCAGGCCGATGGCCCCATTGAGCTGCAAGTCGATGAAGCCGGGGACCAAATGCAGGCCGGTGGCGTCGAGGCAGGGCACATTTTCCGGCAATGCGATCTGGCGGCTGGGGGCGATGGTTTGGATACGGCCGTCCGCTACCACAACCGCGCCGTCTTCAATGACCTCACCTGGCGTATAAACCGTTGCCTTCCGAATAATGATCATGCGCTCTGTTTTTGGGGCTTCAGCCCCAGGCTAAAAAGGTTTACCGCTTACCGACCAACGTTCACCGATTACCGTTCACCGCCAACCGCACCGCGCCCCATAAACCTGGATTGTAATCCGGCGGCATGAGGTGCACTTTTTCTTCGCCCAGCAGCGCGGTGGCCAGGGGGGAGTGCTGGCGCAGTTGGGCCAGTTCGTGCCGGATCGGGGCCATAAATGGGTCGCCGCTGCGGGTGACGCCGCCGCCAATGACGATTTTTTCCACGTCGTACATCATCACCAGCCATTGGATGGCCCGGCTGAGGTGTTGGCCGACACGCTGCACGATGGCCTGCGCGGCGGCATTTCCCTGAACGGCCGCTTCATACACATCGCCCGCGTTTCGAACCGTGGTTTGCATTTCGGGTGCGGCCGCAATCAGCTGGCGCACACTGGCCGGGCCGGACACAATCGTTTCCAGGCAGCCGTGTTGGCCGCAGTTGCACCGTTCGCCGCCTGGCTCCACGATCATGTGGCCGATTTCGCCCGCCATGCCATTGTGGCCCCGGTGGAGACGGCCGTTCAAAATCACCCCTGCCGCTACCCCCGTGCCAATGCTGACGTAGGCCAGGCTCTGCACCGGTTCCATCTGCTGCACGTAGGCAAACGCGCCGACTGCCGCCGTGCGCACGTCGTTTTCCAGGAAGGTGGGCGTTTTGAAGCGGGCCGAAACGGCCGGTCCCAGCGGGTACCGCTGCAAATTGAGGTTGACGGCCAGCTGCACGATGCCCGTGGCCGGATCCACCAGCCCCGGCACCCCCATGCCGATGCACTCAATTTGCCGGGGCGTGGCCCGCACCTCGGCCAGGACGGCGCGCACGGCGCGGGTGATGGTGCTCAGCAGCGCCTCAGGGGTGGTGGTGTAGGTAGGTACAGCGGTTTCGGCCAACGCCTTGCCGTTGACGTCGGCCAGCAGAGCGGCCGTTTTGGTGCCGCCTACGTCCAATCCTATCAGTAGCCGTTGCATAAAAAAGTCCGTACTTTCGACCATCAATACATCGTGTCACGAATTTAGCCAATTTTCCAGAGGCAGCGAGTTCAGATTTATCACCCGATGGCTGAGGCAGTGCCTGTAACTATACAGGCGCTGCGGCTGCCTTTCAAACTGAGTAACCATCTAAAATTTACTTACCAAGATTGGCCCAATCTTTAAGATTGGGCCAATCTAAAAAACAAATTCCGCTGATTTCCGTAAATTAACCCAAGTTGCTGCCTATCAATATTTGGCAACGAATTAGCCCGAATTTCCGCGAATTAAAGATGTAATTCGTGCAAATTCGTTGCAAAAAAAGATTCAAACCGCTGGTAGCAATTCGAGTTAAATTATGCCGGGTCAACGCCAATTCGTGTACATTCTGAAGCAAAATCAGAGGTTACACAAATTGAAAGAGGAAAAAATCATATGAGCACTTTCAGAAAACAGCCTCTCTGACGGGGTCTGGGGAGCCGTTTTGGGCTAGAGAGACGGCCGTATCCCCTATTACCAGCACCTTTTTTCTATGTGGCAGATGTCGGAGTAATCGATCATTGATATACTGTCTCTTGGTCACGCTGACTGAAGCCGAAGCAAACAACTACCATGAACAATAGACTGAAGTTTTCGACTTCACCACAATCTTTATGGCTCCTGGCAGGCCTTGTTGCCTTTCTCATCCTGGTGATTCTAACCGGGCCTCTTTGGCGATCGCTCCTTGTGGCCGCGTTGATTGCTTACCTCTTTAACCCACTCATTTGCTGGCTGCAAAACCGCCTGCGCCTGCGCCGCCCCGTGATAACGGCCGTTGTCTTTTTTGTTTCCTTGTTGATTTTGGCCGGGATTGTTTTTGGCATCAGCGCGTTGGTGGTGAACCAGGTGCCGAAGTGGAGCGTGGAGCTGCGGCAGGCGTGGGCTGAATTGGTGGTGTTGATGGAACGGCCGTTTACCATCCTCAACTTCACCGTCCAGCCGCAAATTGTGCTCGATTATCTGGAGCGGGCGTCCAGCAACGCTATTTCCAGCCTGCCTGAAGCGGGGGGCGGCTGGTTGGGCGACCTGGCCAACAACCTCATCTGGAGCGTGGTCATTTTAGTGAGCCTTTATTACTTCATGCGCGATGGCCAAAAAATCGCCCCCGGGCTGATCGACCTGCTGCCCGTGGCCTACCAACCCACCGCGCAGGAGGTGGCAGCGGGGCTGGACGATATCTGGCGCATTTTTCTGCGGGCGCAGCTCATCATCTTTTTGGTGCTGGGTGTGCTGCTGCTGGTCAGTACATCGCTCATTTTGTGGCTTTTCCGCCACGGTTGGCTGCCGCTTTCTCCATTTGGCCTGGTTATTTTGCTCATCGTTGTTTATGCCGCCATTCAGCAGGTGGACAATTTATGGCTGCGTCCGCAGTACATGGGGCACGCGCTTAAACTGCACTCTGGCGTGGTGGTGGTCGCCCTGCTGGCCGCCCTGACGTTCACCGGGCTGCTGGGGGCGCTGCTCATTGTGCCCATTCTGGCCAGCCTCAAATTTATCTTCCAATATTTTCGCGGTGAGGTATCCTCTCCGGTGCCAGCTGCCGAACAACCGGAACCAATTGCGGAATCAGTACAAATTGCTGAATCTCAGCCAGAAATCCGGCCGGTTGAAGAACGTACCGAGGCGTTACAAAACGAACCCGAACCTGAACCCATTTCTTTACATGAAGAGTAGGAGTCTATGCAAATCTGGCACATCCAGACGGTTGAATCCGTTGTCAATGAATTAAACACCAATCTAGAGCAAGGGCTGAATCCTACCGAGACTCAGCAGCGACAGGCGCAGTACGGCCGTAACGAACTCATCAGCAAGGGCGGCAAACATCCCCTGAAATTGCTGTGGGAGCAGGCCAGCAGCACCATGGTGCTGATCTTGATTGTGGCCACCGTGCTTTCGGCCGTTTTGGGCAAGGTCACCGAGGCCGCCGCCATTGGCGCGATTGTGGTCCTGTTTGTAATTTTGGGTTTTGTGCAGGAGTACCGCGCCGAACAGGCGATGGCCGCCCTGAAGAAGTTGGCGGTGCCCCTGGTGCGCGTGCTGCGCAGCGGCCGTTGGCAAGAAATGTCCGCCCTGGACCTGGTTCCCGGCGACGTCATTTCTCTGGAAGCCGGCAACGCCCTCCCTGCCGATGTGCGCCTGGCCACCAGCGCCAACCTGCGCGTACAGGAGGCGGCCCTGACGGGTGAGTCGGAAGCGGTAGAAAAAGAAACGGCCGCTTTAGAAAAAGAAAATCTCCCCCTCGGCGACCGGCGCAATATGGCCTACATGGGCACCAATGTGACCTACGGGCGCGGGACGGCCGTGGTGGTCACCACCGGTATGCAAACCGAGCTGGGCAAAATCGCCACGCTGATTCAGGCAGTGCCGGATGGCACCACGCCGCTGCAGCGTCAGCTGGATCGCGTGGGGCAGCAGCTGGCGCTGGCCGGGGTGGTGATCGCCGCACTGGTGATGATCATTGGTCTGGTGCAGGGGGAAACGCTGGAGGAGATGTTTTTAACGGCCGTTTCTGTCGCCGTCGCCGTTATTCCTGAAGGGCTGCCTGCCGTGGTGACCATCACCCTGGCGTTGGGTGCCCAGCGCATGCTGCGCCGCGCCGCGCTCATCCGCAAGCTGCCCGCCGTGGAGACGCTGGGCGCGGTCACCATCATCTGCTCCGACAAAACCGGCACGCTCACCGTCAACCGGATGACCGTCACCATTTTGGACGTGGCCGGGCATTACCTGGAGCTGGCGGGCACCAGCGATACGCCGGGTGCGTCGCTGCGCATCGCCGCTGGGCCAGATGAATTGTTCAGCAGCCGTCCAGCGGCGATAGGTCTGACGCTGGCGGCGGGCGCTTTGTGCAACGACGCCTCGTTCCAGCCGGACCCGGAAACGGGCCGCTACAACTTTTTGGGCGATCCCACGGAAGGGGCGCTGCTGGTGGCGGCGCAGCAGGCAGGTTTGGACAAAAAAGGGCTGGAAACGCTGCTGCCGCGTGTCAACGAACTGCCCTTCGACTCGGATCGCAAGCGGATGACCACCGTGCACCGACTGGACACCGCGCCAGAAAGTTTGCCAACGGCCGTTCGTGCCCTCATTGGTACCGAAAAACCGTACGTGGCCTTCACCAAGGGGGCGGTGGATGGCCTG
>CAUJGI010000812.1 GCA_963169155.1 Chloroflexota bacterium | reverse complement strand
CAAATCAAGGGGTTTGCCGTAACTTACGACCGCAAGATTAACCTCGGCAACTTAGAATCACTGAAAACGGCTAACACTATCTGGGTCAAGTCCCGCGTACCAGAATGAAAGGCCTATGAATTGAGTGACTGCAAAGAGCGTGTGCGCCGGATGGCCCGGGAGAACGTGAGAAGACAGTGGCAGCAGCTGCAAGACAACAATGAAGTTGTCTTTCTGGGATTGCAGCCACCGGCAAAGGGTGGTGAAGACCCCATTTTTATTCGTACTGTCAGCGTCAGCCTGGTCTATAAGGTGAACCTGGGGAATTATCAATCCATCACGCCCGGCTACACCGACTGGGCAGACCTGCGCCACGTTTCCCACAGTCCGGGCGAACTGCACATGGCGCTGGACCGCATGTGGCAAAGCCTGTGGGCCAACGTCGAAGACGAGATTTCCCGCGCTCAGGGAAAAGGCGGCACTGGCGGTTTCTTTGGGCTGCCAACGATTGCTGTCGAAGATCTGACACGCAGCGGCGGGCCTATAAAGGGGCGACCGGCCAATGGGCGACCGCCTGCCAGTGGCATTATCGTGCCCGCGATGCAGCCCGCTTCTGCCCCTGCCCGTCCCGTCAACGGTAGTCGAATCTAAAGGACTCCCTGGCCAACGGGCGGATAATCCGGACGGACCGTCTGGGCCTGTGCCGCAGCATCCCTTCCCCTTACCTGCAAGAGCCTGAGCTATTGGAACCAAATCTGAATACCCAGGCTCAATCCTGCGCCGAAATGGCCCTGGTCGAGACCCAGAGCTTGATGGTCAACCGCATAGCGGCGCAGTATACGGCCGTTTTTGTCCTTCAGCGGCAGTTGCGACATCTGGGTACCGTGTTTATGCTCGACCCGCCTACGGCAGGAGTCGCCTGATTATCACAACGGAATTACCGTTGAGTGTGTAAACAAGGCCAGGTAAATATTTGTACATATGTTCTACCTTCGCCTATAATCTACAAAATCAACAGGAGGATTTTTCATGTCCGGCACCGCACAAGCTTTAGTATCCATTGGCGAAGTTACTATCCCGTTTTATGAAGACAAATTAATCGTCCAACTGGGGGAAGACGGTGTGATATACGTCGCGCTACGGCCCATAGTGGAGGCGCTTGGGCTGGATTGGTCGGCGCAGTATCGGCGGATAGGACGCGATCCGGTTCTGAGTGAGGAAGTGAAACTGATTTCCGTTGCCGTTACAACAACGGAAATGAAAAGAGGTGAAGGTGCCAAGTCTCACGTCTGTTTGCCCAAACAATTTTTATCCGGCTTCCTATTCGGCGTAAATGCTACTCGGGTGAGAGAAGATCTAAGGGAGCGGGTCATCAAATGGCAGCGCGAAGCCCATCTCATTCTGGATGCCGCTTTCACCGGGGACGCAGAATCGGCGATGGAGGCGGTACGGCAGAGGTATTTGCGCCAGGGCTATGACGAGGCGTGGATCAAGCAGCGGCAAATTACAATTGAGACCCGCAACCAGCTGACAGATGAGTGGAAAGCAAGAGGCGTTCAGAACAAGCAGTACGGCATATTAACGGCCGTTATTCATCGCGGCGCCTTTAACATGAATCCGTCAGACCATAGAAAGCTTAAAGGTGTTGAAAAAGGTGAAGTGCGGGATCACATGACCGGTCTGGAGCTGGCGTTTGTGAATGTAGCCGAACAGGCCACAATTGCTAATGTCCAAACACACGATGCCCAAGGATATGATGAAAATTACGGAGCTGCTGAAAAAGGTGGGCGGGCGGCTGGGGTGGCCCGTCTGGCGTTTGAGGAGGAACATGGCCGGAAGGTAATTAGCGACCAATCTTATCTTGAGCAGCGCAAAAAATTGCAGGACGGGGCAGAGGCAGAGAGACCAGAATAAGCCTGCTCTAAATTTGCTTTGCTCAACTACAATGAGCTTACTCTAGAGGGGAGAAGTACACTTTATATGCCGGTCATTTAGACCGGCTTTTTGTTTCCCACTTCATTACTAGAGAGGGCAAGCCTCCAGGCCTTAACAGGCTGGATCAGGTGAATTCTAAACACCTGTTCTAAATGGAGGTACCTCATGTTACAATCGCAAACGCGTCACAAGTGGGCGATCCCGATTCTTGCCCTGCTCTTGCTGCTTCTCCTGCTCTTCGCGGTTTTGACGACCGGCGGCCAGCAGGTCAGCCTGCCGTTAACCGGCATACAATCCAACCGCCAAACCATGCCGCCAGATCCGAATGAGTGGTGTGGTAAAGTTGAACTGGAGAAGCTAAACAGCGAAATTATGAAAGCCGAAACCTTTATGCGCGAGGGCATGGGAGAAAACCTGGTGGATTGGCGCTACCTGCGTCGTGCGCTTAAAGCAACTGGCGTACAGGTTAATGGACCGGAGGACACCTATTGGCTGGAAACGATTAAGGAACTGTACGCAGGCTGTAGGTAAAAAAATGATTGAACCCAAGCTGTTAGGCGCCACCTTGCTGCACACCCGCTATGGTCATTGGCGGCATCCACAATCCGGGCGGCTTTTTATTCGCCAGGTGCAGGATGGCTTACGCAACTACCCCGGCCTGTTTGCGGAGCTGCTGGCTATCCGGCAGCGGGTACTGAAAAATCTGCACACCGTGTATGACCAGCAGCGCGTCCAGTGGTTAGCCCAGATTACCTTCGGCACGCTGGACATCTACCAGCAGGGTGTCTCTATCTGTGTTGTCAGCCGGGCGGATATGCTTCAAGAGATTGACGAGTGGTTGGCCAGCCAACCTGACGGACTGGCGACAGCCCTTTTTGCGCCACGGCACACAGAGGAGTAGTTCCTCAATCCCATTCATCCATAGCAGCCCAACAATCAGATAAGACACAAAGGAAGACGCCGACAATTGTCGGCGTTTTTGTTTGCCAGGGAGATAAACCAATGAACCAAAAAGTTATCCAATTTGGCCAACTAGAAGAACTGCTCACTGAACCATTTGCCCCCGGTCAGGTGATGCGTGTTGTTGTGCTGGAAACCAGCGAAAGCCTGGCCCGCCAGATTCCCGGCTGGCGCATGGTGCATATCGGGGTAGACGTGCGGTCTATTAATGAATCTGGCCACATCCTGGCGTGCCATCTGCCGGTAGCCGCGCTGGAGCTGTTTAACGGCCGTCGTGAAAACGATCCGACCTGGCAAAAGTATGATGCGGCCTGGGAAAAAGCAGCGTCCCTCAAGGAACGGGTTGTGACATTTCTCCAAACCGTTGCCGAAGAGCTGGGCTTCACGCTGCGCACGGCTGGCGTCATTGACCTGGGAGACGTTCGGCCGTTACACGCCACCTGGAAAACAGACCCAATACGGCTCGCAAAGGACCTATTAGATGAACCAAAGCAGTGAGCCAGAAGCCGTCGTGCAAACACTGGAGGCCGTTTGTGTGCCTCATTGGGATACGTGCCTTCACCTCAAAATTTATACGCCGGATTACCAGCCCCTCAGCTGGGAGCAGGTGTGGCAAGCGTTTGTGGCTGTTTACCCGGAAAGATGGGCAGTCGAGTTTTTTCCGCCAGCTGAGGAGTTGGTCAACGACGCGAATGTTTACCATCTCTGGCTGCTGCCGGAGGGGTATGTACCGCCTGGGAGTCTCAATCTAGCCCACAAATATCGCCCGTAACTTCCTTCACCCTAATCCCAAAACTAATCCTAAAAAAGGAGGAGGCATACCCGTGCGCCAGCTGAGCCTGCTGCCTCAAGAGACGTGGCTGCAAAACGGCCGTTTCACCACCCCCCTTCCCGCAGATGCGCCGATCATCGTTTCCAACGGTGTAGCCGTCGATTGTGTAGCGCTCCTGGTAGAGCTGCACCGCGCCCAGATTAACCTGAAGAAGATTCGCGGTCTGTGGGGACATGGGGAGCGCATGACTGAGTACATCCGGCGGCGTGGTCTGCTGCCTGCGTCGCTGCTGGATACCGTGTGGACTAAATGGGTGGCCGAGAAACGGCCGTCTGAGCTGGGTGACAACCCCGAAACCAATGCTGACGTGGTGCTGTTTACCGAAGTGCGCCGCCTGGCGGCACTGTGTCGCTAACGCTTTTTATCCCCTGACTTTTATTTCCCTTCACGTTCCAGGAGGAAATCTTATGCACGAATTCAGTGCGGAGCTGACCTTTGTTGCCGATCCCGGGCACGGCTGGCTGCGCGTGCCGCTGGTAGATATTGCCGCTTTAGGTTTAGAGACCGCACTCTCCAACTACTCATTCATTGACGGCCATTACGCCTATCTGGAAGAAGACGCCGACTGCGCCGTTTATCTGGCAGCGTTGTATGAACGCACGCAGGTGAAGCCAACAGTTCAGGAAGAGTACCGTGAGCATTTCTCCCGCAACCGGCCTCGTTTCGGCGACGCTCAATTTAGCGCTGAATTTTGGGAGAAGCAAAGGAGTTAACAATGCCCCACATTCAAGTTTTTCACAACCCACGTTTTTTAGCGTATCGTGGCGACCATGACCAGATTGTGCCGCCGCTCACTCCTACCGCCTCTGTTCGGGTGCCAGCGGAACTGGCGGCAGAAGAAAAGCTCAGCGCCGCCTACGCCAGAACCCAACACGGTTATCTGTACGGCAGCTGGTTTCAAGACCCAACCATCATTCCCCACCTGCGCAGCACTTCGGTCGGTGATTTGCTGGCCACCGAAGATGGGGCCCTGTTTGTGGTGGAGCGACTGGGATTTCGGCCGTTCCGTCCCACGGCACAAAACTGGAAACCCCGGCTGCTGGAATCTATGCGGAAGCTGGAGGCAAGTGCTGAACTGACTCAAAATGAGCAAGTAAAGTCCGCCATTCAGGACAGTTTAATCCGGATGAACCAGGCGCTCCTTACTGAAGAATATCCGGTAGGGGAAATTCCCCAGGCCTGGGAAAATGCCGAGGTAGGGGATCTGGTGGGCAATGATTCATTGGGCTATTACCGGATATTTGCCAGACGCCTGGAACCGAAGTGGCGCGCGGCGCTTTTGCAGGAACATCTGCCGCAGGGCAAGATGTGGCGGGACAGCAAAGGATGGGCGGTTCTCCAGCCCGTCAGCAATCAGATAAAGTGATGCTACAGATTGGAAAACGGCGGGGTCTTGCGCGGAACGGCCGTTTTTTCTTCAAGACAGGCGGATTACAAATACACCGAGAGGAAACTGTCAGGTAGGCGCGATAGCAGCAGGGCGATCACTGTGTGCACTAACAAGAGGCATCGCCAGGTAAAAGTCATAAACGATACAGGGCCAAACCCGTTGCCAGGTCTGGCCCTGTTGAACACGTTCCCCTCTGCAAGAAGGTCGGTTCACGGCCCTGCAAACTTGCTATCCCGCCAGTGTGGGTATTGGCGGCTTGGTGACAGTATACACGAAACTTTTCCCGAATGAGCCCCATTCAAAGGATAATCTCATGACCCGGCGCGAGATCCCAGAAAGCAGCAGCCAGCTGATAGGGTGGCCACTCGTTGGCCTGCCCACAAATAGATTTGCTGTCTGTTGGCCGACCGCCAACCAAACATCGGTTAAAATGAGGTGATGGCGTATCTCGTTCGATTTCGCTGGCGCAAGCCTCATGAAATAGCCCACTACGTGCACAAGGTGAACGGTGTTGAGGGTGCGCTCTGTTCCGCCACCGCCACACCGGCCGATGGCGACAAAAACCAGGGGGGACGCTGGGAGCTGCTGGAAAATTTGCCACCGAAGGTGCGCCTCTGCCATCTTTGCCAGAAGCGCAAACAAAAGCTGGAAAATCCATTACCTGAGCGGGTGGAGCGCGAGCTGGAAAAGTTGGCGCGGTGGGACGCCCGCGCCGCCGATCTTCAGCGGCAGAAGATGCTCGACCATTACCGCCACAGGCAAAAGAGGCGGTCATAAAACGGGGTGACCGGGCGCGAACGCGCCGCATGGGGTGAATCTCACTTAACTGGAGGCACCCCAAAATGAATAACCAGCTCCCCCTTATTGTTTACGACCAGGAGTACAACCCCCAACCGCAGCGACAGCGCCTCTGCGATCTGCCTGCCGAAGAACGGCCGCTTTACCGCCTGCATCAACACGGTACAGACTCTCTTTCCAACATAGAGCTGCTGGCCCTGCTTCTCGGCACGGGTGAAGCGCCGGGTCTGGCTCAGGCGCTGCTGAACAGCTTTGGCTCCCTGCACCAGCTCGCCCGCGCCAGCCAAGCGCAGCTGCGGCGCATCCACGGTATTGGCGAAGCGCAAGCGGGACGACTGCTCGCCTTTCTGGAGCTGAGCCGCCGTCTGCAAGCCCCCGCCGCAGAGGAAAAGGTGCGTATAACCAGCCCTGCTGACGGGGCCAATCTGCTGCTGCCCCGCCTGCGCCACCTCGAACAGGAAGAGCTGCACGTCATCTTGCTGGATACCCGCAACCGGGTGCTGGCTACCCAACTTGTCTACCGGGGCAGCCTGAACACGAGCGTGGTGCGCATCGGCGAAATCTTCCGGGCTGCGATTGAATCCTCGGCCGCAGCTATTATCGTCGCCCATAATCATCCTTCGGGTGATTCGTCTCCTTCGCCCGAAGACGTGGCCGTGACCAGGCAAATTGGGCAGGCGGGCAAGCTCCTCGGCATTGAGCTGTTGGACCATCTGATCATCGGCAACGGCCGTTTCACCAGCCTTAAAGAACAAGGCCTGGCCTTCGATTAAACACCCCCCCCCTTGGAGCAAACCCATGACGCAACCAATCACCTGTACCTATGAGGCCAACCGGCTCGTCCTGTCCATCAACGGCAAACTGCATACCTACAGCAACGACAAAGAAGGCAAGCGGCAGGCGATCCTGGACGGCCTGAACGCCATCGAGACGATAACCGTCGGCGAGGAAGTCTATCTGCCCAGCAGCGAGAGTTTGCCGGTGGTAGAGGCCGTTCTTTATCCCGACGGCATTCAGACTAAAGCGGCCTACCAGACGGTCTGCCAGGTGACGGAAAAGGCGTGCGCCCACCTAGGCTATGGCAGCGAAGTGGAGCTGGGGCCTCCGGCCGTTCCCTTTGTCCGGCGCGGCGCATATCGCCGACAATATCCGCCGGTCGATGCCCAACTGGTGCGCGATGAACTGGCCCTGGCCGGAACCGGCAGCAGCTTCCCCCGGCAGGAGATTGCCTGCACGATTCTATGGAACAAGGCGGGGCTGGCGGTATACGGCCGTCACTGGAGCAAGCTGACAGCCGCCGAAGAGAGCCTGATTCAAACCCAGGTAGACGCCATTGCCGAACAGGCTGGCTGGAACAAGGATGACAGTACGGCCACTGGCAGCTACACCAAACCATTGCCCGTTGATGAAACAACCGCCCGCAGCCGTTTAGATGAGCTGCTGCGCCGCGAAAACGGCCGTCCCGTCTTGGTCAGCAGCGTGATTTACCAGGCGCAGCTGGGGGGATACGGCCGTGGTTTTTACGAGCGCAGTTCCTGCGCAAATGAGCTGGCCCCGGTGCTGCAAACCATCGTGGCTGAGGCGCTGCAAGCCCACGGCTACCGCCCCACCCCACAGGATGGAGAATATCGGCCGCGGCCGGTGACGCTGGCAGCGGAAGCGGAAACAAACCTCCAGGAAAAACTGGCGGCCCTTTCGCCGGTGATGACAGAATTGGGACAGGCCTTGCTGCTGCGGGATGTGGTGGACGCCCTCGGCGTGGCATCCATTAGCGAGTGGCAGGCAGAGCAGCTGGTGGCCGACGGTCGTATCAGCCAGGCGCTGCGGCAGTTGGGGTATCAAATCGAGTTGACCTGGTGCCAGCCATACCATTTCCGACCCAAACGTGACGACCACGATGCCCGACGCGTGATCCTCAAAGAGGTGCGTGTCAAAAACGACCCTACCCGCAAGCTATCACTGGCCCAGGGATTGGCCGTATTGACGCCGACGCTGGCCATTGACGACGTGGACGAGACGTTGGTTTACCTGGAGATGATCGGGGCCAAGCAGTCGGTGAAGGCCAACTGGGCGGCGCTGGTTGGCGGGGGCAAGGTGCATTGGCTTGGCCGCAAGCGGATACGCCTGGACGGCATGAAAGAGCATGTGAAAATCCAGGCGACACTGCCCTGCGGCTGGGCCAACCACATCCTCATTCACAAGCAGGCCAGCCTGAAGGAGATGAATCCAGAGCAGCCGTTTTATTTGCTGGATGATGGCACGCGACCGATTCCGCCGCTGTTTTACCCGATGTTGAACAAATGCCTGGCTCTGCCGCTGCTGCCGGAATGGGCGGGGTATTTGTGGGAAAACGGCCGT
>CAUJGI010000811.1 GCA_963169155.1 Chloroflexota bacterium | reverse complement strand
CTGGCGCAAAATAACCGCCTGCCGCTGGACGCCTACTGGGACAACCTCACCCAGATCCGCGACGATCTGCGCGCGGCGGGTGATGACGCAGCGGCTGTGCGCCAAACGGCCGTCGCCACCCTCAGCGCCATCACCGAAATTGAGCGGGCCGACGGCCAAAGCCAGCCCATCAACCACAGCTTCCTCATTCGCCAGCTGCAAAATGAAGCGGTGACGCCGCCGCAACTGATCCAGCTGCTCACCGCCTACCTCAGCAGCCGCCCCGGCTGGCCCGATCCCACGTTAGCCGAACTGGACCAGGCCGCGCTGGATGAGATTCTCAGCCAACCGGAATTCCAATACACGGTAGACGAACCCAACTTTTTGCAGCGGCTTTGGCAAGATATCCGCCAGGCGGTTGAAGACTTTTTCCTGCGCCTCTTCCCCGGGGACAGCACCATGCGGCTGCCGCTGGGTAACCTGCTGGCCATCCTGGCCGCCGTCCTGGTGGCCGCCGTGCTGCTCTACGCCCTGCGCGACGTCATCACCGGCTTCACCGCCGACGCCGCCCTGCACGCCGAAGATGAGCTGGGCGGCCAGCCGCTCACCGCCGAACTGGCCCTGCAACGCGCCCAGGAACTATCCACCGACGGGGATTACCGCACGGCCGTTCGCTACCTCTACCTCTCTGCCCTGCTGCTGCTGGAAGAACGCGGCCTGCTGCGCTACGACCGCTCGCTGACCAATCGCGAATATTTGCGCTCCGTGGCCCATCGCCCCGAACTGGCCGCCACTTTGCGCGAAGTCATCGACGTGTTTGACCGCGTCTGGTACGGCTTCCAAACGCTGAGCGCCAGCGAGTATGAAGCATACGCCCGGCGCGTCGAAACGCTGCGGCAGCAAAAGGAGGCGCGATGAAACGGCTGAGTCGCGATGCCTGGCTGGCCCTGCTCCTCTTCCTGCTGCTGACGGTTATTACGGCCGTTTCCGTCGTCCAGCAGGCCCAGGCCAGCCTGCAAGATCCGCCGCTGGCGTCCTACTCCACCCAGCCACAGGGCAGCCAGGCGCTCTGGCGCTACCTGGAAACGCAGCAGCTCAAGCTCACCGACTCGGTCGGCACCACGTTTGGCGTGCCCAGTGGGGTGGACCTGGCCCTGGTGTTGGAACCGACGGTGCCCTTCACCCCCGGCGAGTGGGAACTGCTGCACAGCTGGGTGGAAGCGGGCGGCACGCTGCTGCTGGCGGGCACCGGAGCCGCCACCATTGAGCTGGCAGAACAGCTGGATGTGGCTTTTGGCCTGGCGCCGTCGTCAGATGCGGCCGTAACCAACCAGACGCCGCTGCTGCAAGCCCCGCCGCTCCATCCCATCACCGCCGAAACCAACTTCTTTTTGCGTCCCGAGCGCGACGATTTTGTGACGCTGCTGGCCAATCAGACCGGGAACCCTACCGCGATTGCTTTTGCTGAAGGAGACGGCCGTGTCATCCTCACCACGATCACCGAACCGTTCAGCAACGACGGGCTGCCCACCGAGGGCAATGCCGCCCTGGTGCTGAACCTGCTCAACGCCGCCCCAGAGCTGGGGTCCATCTGGTTCAACGAGTGGCACCACGGCATTCGCCCAGAGGTGGAAGGGGCGCTCACTTCCAGCAACTGGCTCCAGCGCACCCCGGTGGGCCGCGCCCTGCTGCTGGTGCTGGCCATCATTTTTATTGGGCTGGTGCTGCGCGGGCGGCACTTTGGTCGCCCCGTGCCGCTGCACAAAGACGTTGTGCGCCGCGCCCCGCTGGAGTACATTACTGGGATTGCCAATTTAAGCCGACGGGCGGGACACCGAACGGCCGTCCTCCAACATTACCACGACCGGCTCAAGCGCGATTTAGGCCAGCGCTACCGCCTCAATCCCAGCCTGCCCGACGAGGAATTTATTAACCAACTGGCCAGCTACCAGCCCAACCTGGATACCGACGCCCTGCACCAGCTGCTGCAAAAGCTCTCAAAAACCAACGTGAGCGAAAGCGAAATGGTGCAAATCGTCCGCGAAGCAACTTTGTTCGGTAAGCAGTGACTTGTAAATCTCGTTCCACGCTCCGCGTGGAATGAAGTTCGCGACGCAGAGCGTCCTGACCCTCATTCCCACGCAGAGCGTGGGAACGAGCAACAAAGGAAGAAAAAATGGAACCAACCCAACTCAAAACCATCTACGAAACGCTGCGGCGCGAGGCCGACAAGGTGCTGGTGGGCCTGGAAGAGCCTTTTGAGATGCTGGTGATTGCCCTGCTGACCGGCGGGCACGTGCTGCTGGAAGGTGTGCCCGGCACCGCCAAAACGCTCATGGCCAAAACCCTGGCCCAGCTGGTGCAGGCCAAATTCAGCCGCATCCAGTTCACCCCCGACCTCATGCCGTCGGACATTTTGGGCACGTCTGTGTTTGACATGAACAACGGGCAGTTTTACCTGAAGAAGGGACCCATCTTCACCCAGATTTTGCTGGCGGATGAGATCAATCGCGCCCCCGCCAAAACTCAGTCCGCCCTGCTGGAAGCGATGGAAGAGCGGCAGGTGAACCTGGAAGGTACCCGCTACCCGCTGGGCATCCCGTTCATGGTCATTGCCACGCAAAACCCCATTGAGTATGAAGGCACCTACCCACTGCCAGAGGCGCAGCTCGACCGGTTCCTCTTCAAAGTCACCGTGCCCTATTCTGATTTAGACACGGAAATCGAGGTGCTGCGCCGCTACCACAACGGTTTTGATGCCCACGATCTGGCCGCCACTGGCCTGACGGCCCAACTTCCGGCGGAGGCCATCGCCGAGGCGCGGCAGGCGATTAACCAGGTGGTGGTGGAAGATGGCGTGCTCAATTACATCGCCCAGGTGGCGGCCGCCTCGCGCCAATCCCCAGATTTAACGCTGGGGGCCAGTACCCGCGCCGCCACGCATGTGCTGCTGGCGTCAAAGACGTTTGCTGCCATGCAAGGCCGCGACTTTGTCACACCGGATGATGTGAAATTTGTGACCCCGGCGGTCTACCGCCACCGCATCCTGCTCAAACCCGAAGCCGAAATTGAAGGCCTCAACCCCGACACCGTCATTAGGCGGCTGCTGGGGCAGGTTGAGGTGCCAAGATAATTTTTGTAACTGGTAATTTGTAATAGGGTAATTTGCTGCCCAATTACAAATTACTAATTACCCAATTACTTCTTTATGATTGACACGGCCGTTTCCTACACACCAACCTGCAAAGCAGTCAACCTCTCACCCCGGCGCATCCCGGAAATTCAG
>CAUJGI010000810.1 GCA_963169155.1 Chloroflexota bacterium | reverse complement strand
CACCAGGCTGGCATCCGCCTCTTTGCCACCGGGGGCATCGGCGGCGTGCACCGGGGGCCTCCATTCGACATCAGCGCCGATCTGCTGGAGCTGGGGCAAACCCCCGTGACGGTTGTTAGCAGCGGGGCCAAATCGATCCTGGATTTGCCCGCCACCCGCGAAGTGCTGGAAACACACGGCGTGCCCATCATCGGCTACGGCACAGACGAGCTACCCGCCTTTTTTGCCCGCAGCAGCGGCCTGCCGGTGGACATCCGGCTGGACACGCCAGAAGCAGTGGCCCGCGTGATGCAGGCTCACCAGGAGCTGGGGTTGCAAAACGGCATCCTGGTCACCGTGCCGGTGCCTGAAGCCGACGCCTGCGACCCGGACATGGTGGAAGCGGCCATTGCCCAGGCCACCGCCGAAGCCGATGCGCACGGGGTGCATGGCCCCGCCTCAACCCCCTGGCTGCTGCGCCGCGTGGTGGAATTGACCAACGGCCGTAGCCTGCAAGCCAACGTCGCCCTGCTGCGTAACAACGGTTATGTCGCCGCCACAATTGCCCAGGCCCTGCTGGCTGCCTGAATTGTGACTGGGGAATTAAGAACCCAGGGCATAAAAAGGAATTCATAGTACCATCAGTCCACAGTTTTACATTTTTTATGCTATCGTTATTTTCGATCTGTCTAGTATAATAATTGGGAGCGCTCAACCGTAGTAACCAAAATTCCAACCCGCAAATCGGTAGAAGTCCTTTTGCAAATTGAGCCTAGACAAACTGATTTCTTGTTCTCGTATGAGTAAAAACCTGGCAGCAAAAATCAAAAAAGAGTTTCAGCGCCTAAACTTGTTTGTCACAGGTATTTTCATCCTGGCAATTTTGGTGATGGTGGGCATCTTTTTTGCCATATACACCTACGTTTTAGACGGCAACCTGATAGATTGGCTCCCAGGCGTGGCCATCGCTGCTTTCACCTTGATCATTGTTCTGGTGATTGTTTACGCTTTGGTGGACCGGTATGCCGACAAAGTGCAAACCACTACCACCCAGCTTGTCGGCGCTGAACTACAGCAGCTGCGCGCGGCCAACAATCGGGCCAAATCGCTGCAATCCATGGCCTCGGTCATGCGCGCCACCCTGAGCTTTGAGCGCGTGGTAGAAGAAGCGCTGGACGTATGCAGTCTGGCCATCGAAGAGATGGGCATTCCCCGCCAGTCGCTGGTGGGAGCCGTCTTTTTGTTTAACGGCGATGACCTGATTCCCGTGGCCACCCGCCGCTTTACCCCTACAGACATCGAAAAGCAGCTGTACGGCAAGCGTGGCATCGTCGGCGCGGCGCTGACCCAGGCTGAACCCGTCACCACCGACCATCCCCGGCAAGACCCCGAACTGCGCCAGTTTGTTGCCTTCCACAACTGCCTGACGGCCGCTTGCATTCCGCTGCGGGCTGGCTTCCAAATCTTTGGCGCAATTGTGATTGGTTCGGATACGGCCGTAAAGTTCGACAAAGAGCATTTTGATCTGTTTAACGGCGTGGCCGACCAGGCCGTAATTGCCCTGCAAAATGCTCAGCTCTACCAGCGGCTGGAAGCCGAAAAGCAGCGCATCATTGAGGCCGACGAAGAAGCGCGTAAAGAGCTGGCTCGCGACCTGCACGACGGCCCCACACAGACCATTGCGGCTATCGCCATGCGCATCAACTTCATCCGCTCTTTGCTCGCACGCGACCCGGAACAGGCGCTGGGCGAGCTGGAAAAGGTGGAAGAGCTGGCCAAACAGACCTCCAAAGAGATTCGCGGCATGTTGTTTACGTTACGGCCGTTGGTCCTGGAAACACAAGGGCTGTCCGCTGCCGTAGAAACCGTCATCGCCCGCATCAAAGAAACCGATGGCCTGAACATTCGCCTGGTGGGCAGCGACAAAGGCGAACTGCTCAACGAGCAGGCGCAAAGCGTCGTCTTTTCCATCGTCGAAGAGGCACTGGGCAACGCCCGCAAATATGCCAAGGCCACCCAGATTCAGGTTCGCTTCTGGCAGGAAGACAACCTGTTTGTGGCCCTGGTGCAAGACAATGGCGTCGGCTTTGACATGCAGGCAGTGAACCACGACTACAGCTCGCGCGGCAGCCTGGGCATGGTCAACATGCGCGAGCGCGCCGACCGCATCGACGGCTCCCTGCGCCTCGATTCCACCCCCGGCCACGGCACCTCGGTTACCCTGGTGGTACCGCTGGACAAACACGGCAGTCACGTAAAGGCGTGAGCCGGTTATCGGTGAATGGTGAACCGTAATCGGTGATCGGTGTTCAGTAAAACAGTCTATAATTCAGGACTCAAACCGATAACCGAATACCGATTACCAAACTGTGACTGTTACTGCGCGAATTTCCCCTAAGCTTCCAAATAACTTTACGCTCCTGGCACTGGCCTTGTTTGGCGGCTACCTGGTTTTTTGGGCATGGTTTCCGCTACGGCCGTATTTCAACACCGTCCCCCTGCAAGATGTGCGCAGCTTGGCCCCTTCGCTCCTGGCCGGATTGGGCTACGCCCTGCTGCTGCTGGCCCTGTTTGGCCTGTACTGGCTGGCGTTTCGGCTGGTGGATCAGGGCCGGGCGGTGCCATCGCTGATCTTTTTGCTGGGAACGGCCGTTCTCTTTGCCATTCCCCTGCTGCAAACCTATCCCATCAACGCCAACGACCTGTTCCGCTACGTCATTCGCGGGCGCCTCACCAGCATCTACAGCGAGAATCCCTACGACACCCCGCCCGACGCCATCGCCGACGATCCGTTTCTGCCGCTGGCAGGTGAATGGGAAGATGCCACCTCACCCTACGGCCCGCTCTGGGAGCTGCTGGCCGGGGGCATTACCGGCGTCACGCAAGACAACCTGCTGGCCGGACTGTTGTCGTTTAAGCTGGTGGGGCTGCTGGCTCATCTGGCTTGCGGCTGGCTGATCTGGCGGCTGCTGGCCCATGCTGGACCCAACCGGCAGCGCAGCACCACGCTGCTCTGGCTGTGGAACCCCGCCCTCCTGCTGATGTTTGTGGTAGATGCCCACAACGACGTGCTGATGATGGTGTGGCAGTTGGTGGCCATCTGGTTCTGGCGGCAAAAACGGCCGTCGCTCACCCTCTTCTTTTTGCTGCTGGCGGCGCTCATTAAGCCGATTGCCCTGCTGCCGCTGCCCTTTTTTGCCCTGGCCGTCTGGCGTGAGCTAGGCAGCAGCGCGGCGCGATTGCGGCTGGTGGCCTGGGGTGTACTGTGGGGGGGAACGGCCGTTTTTCTCAGCTTCCTGCCGTTTGGCTCACCGGCGGACCTGGCGCTGCGGCTGCTGCGTGAGGCGTCCAACATTCCCGGCTTCTCCCCGGCGACGCTGGCGCTGCTGCTGGCGGGTGAAGGGGGCCAGCCAGTTACCGCCGAATTTATCGAGTTTATGGCCAATTTATTCCGGCTGCCGTTTTTGCTGTTGATGGTGTGGCTGTTGTGGCTGGGGTGGGGGAACGGCCGTTCCCCCCTGCGCGCCGCCGCCGATACCTTGCTGGCCTACAGCGTGCAGGCGCTCAGCTTCCGCCTGTGGTACAGCACCTGGCCCTTCCCCTGGCTGCTGCTGGAAGACAACGGCGAAACGTCGCCGCCTTATCGCCTGCGCGTAGGGCTGTGGTTTCTGCTCAACGTCCAGCTTTCCGTGCTCATCTACGGCCTCCTGCGCGCCTATGTTCTCGGCGGCAGCCAGCTGGCCGCCCACCTTATTGGCATCCCGTTTGTCTTTGGGCTGCCATTTTTACTGGCGCGGTTGAGCGG
>CAUJGI010000809.1 GCA_963169155.1 Chloroflexota bacterium | reverse complement strand
CACACCATCACCCTGCACACCCTGCCCGATCGATTCTGGAAGTGGCGCATGCACGGCGGGGCAATCACCTTGGCGCGCCGCTTTTTAGCCTCACAAGCCCAACCAGATGTGATTGTCGCCACCGACATGCTGGATTTGACCACCTTTTTGGCCCTGACGCGGCGGCAAACGGCCGTCACCCCCACTGCCCTCTACCTGCATGAAAACCAGCTGACGTACCCCCTGCCGGAGGACGGCCGTACCGGCCCAATGCGCCGTCAGTTGGGCGAACGCGATCATCATTACGCATTTATTAACGTGGCCTCCATGCTCGCCGCCGACGCCATTTTCTTTAATTCCGACTACCATCGCAGCAGCTTTTTTGCCGCGCTGCCTAACTTCCTGAAGCACTTCCCCGAGTACAACGAACTGAACATGCTCGAACCCTTGCAAGAAAAAAGCCAGGTGCTGCCCGTGGGGATTAACTTCACCCGCCTGGCCATCGACCCACTGCCGGAGCCAAACCCGGTGCCGCTCATTTTGTGGAACCAGCGCTGGGAGTACGACAAAAATCCGGAGGCTTTTTTTGCGGCGCTGTTTGCCGTGGCCGAGGCTGGGCTGGAATTTGAGGTGGCGCTTTGTGGGCAGCAGTATGGCCAACGGCCGTCTATCTTCACCGCCGCCCTGCAAAAATTGGGCCGACGGGTTATCCACGCCGGTCACGCCGATTTGCCCACCTACCGCCACCTGCTGTGGCAGGCCGACATCACCATTTCCACGGCGCACCACGAGTTTTTTGGCATCAGCGTGCTGGAAGCGATTCACTGCCACACCTTGCCGCTGCTGCCTCACCGTCTGAGCTACCCAGAGCTGCTGCCTGCTGAATTTCATCCAGGCTGCCTCTACCAGAACGAAGCGGATCTGGTGCAAAAATTGACCTGGGCGTTGACACATCGCGCCTCCGCTGCCGAAATGGCGCGAAAAGTAGCAACGGCCGTTGCCCACTTTTCCTGGCAGCAGCTCGCCCCACTTTACGATGAACAAATGAACATCATTTGCCACAAAATCGCCCCCTGATCTGTTTGGCACAACGCCGCATTTGGGGTATCGTTTTTAGGTGCAGCATGATCAGTACAAACACTTTTCCACGAAACAACCACAAAAAAGTCAAGTCAAACCTTGGGAGAATGCTAAATGAGTGAAGGGGCAAAAAAAATCGGCCTGATTATCGGCCAGGAATGGGATTGGCCTGAAGCTTTTATGCAAGCGATCAACGCCAGTGACGCCAACATCACGGCCGAATTGGTCCAGCTTGGCGGCACGTTCATGGACGAGCCATGTGATTACGCCGTGATCATCGACCGTATCTCGCATGAAATTCCCTACTACAAAGCCTACCTCAAATATGCCGCCATTCAGGGCAGCTATATTATCAATAACCCCTTCACTTGCTCCGCAGACAGCAAATTTTCCAGCACAGCTCTGGTCAACCGCCTGGGCCTCAAAAGCCCACGCACCGTTGTTTTGCCCAACAAGCAGGTAGACAAAGACGTCACCCCCAGCACTTTCCGTAACCTGAAATACCCCATGGATTGGCAGGCCATCATCGATTACGTAGGTGTGCCCGCCATTTTTAAGGACAACCTGGCCAGCGGCCGTCGCGGCGTCCATCGTGTCCACAATGTCGATGAACTCATTCAGCGTTACGACGAGAGCAGCACGCGCACCAAAATCTTGCAGCAAATTATTGAGTCTGATGAGCACGTGCACTGTTTTGTTATTGGCCAGGAAAAGGTATTGTCGCTGCCGTACTCCGTGAAACACGGCCGTTACCAGCAAAACTCCCTTGCCAACGACGAAGGGAAAGGCAGGCAGCTGGCCCAAGATGCTCTGCGCATTAGCCGCGCCTATCGGTACGACATCAACATGGTCGAGTTTGTCATCAAAGATGGCATTGCTTACGTCATCAACGGTACCTACCCCACTCCAGATATTGATCTTACCTTGATGACCGAAAACCAGTTCCAGTGGCTGGTGCAAGAAATTGTGGCTTTGGCAATAGAACGGGCGCAACGGCCGTTGCCCCAGGCTGGCATATTTAATCAGTTGGAATCCAACAGCTAACGCACACCCCACCTGTGCGATTGTGTCCATTGAATCCGTATCCAAGCATGTTATAATTGGCGGTAATTAGTTGATGCATCAACCAAAAATCGATCCGCATCACATCTTAAAATCCGCCACCACGTGAATGACAGAACTGTTTCAAGAATTTCTATCTAACATGTGATAGAGACGTCATTGCCGTAAAAGGATCAAAAAAACATGTCACACCTTAACGATAAAGTTCCCGATAAGATCGGCCGTATTACTGAACTGGTCTATAACCTTTGGTGGAGTTGGACCCCAGAAGCACGCGGTCTCTTCCGTCGCCTCGATTACCCTCTCTGGCGAAAAACCCTGCATAACCCCGTGCAAATGCTCCAAGAAATCAGCCCCGTAAAACTGCAAGAAGCCGCCCAAGATTCCACCTTCATCCGGCATTACAACAAAGTCATGATGCTCTTCGATGAAATGTTGAAAAATCGTGGTACCTGGTTTCACCAAACCTATCCAGAACTGAGCGATAAAACCATCGCCTACTTCTCCTTTGAATTTGGTCTACACAGCTCATTACCCATCTACTCCGGCGGTCTTGGCATTCTCTCCGGCGACCATGCCAAAGAAGCCAGCGATTTAGGTCTGCCCTTTGTCGGCGTTGGTTTCATGTACCCCCAGGGCTACTTCCGCCAGCGGCTGCCATCGCACGGCTGGCAGGAAGCCGTCTACCACCAGCTGGACATCAGCCAGGCGCCTGTGCTGCCCATGCTAAACGGCAATGGCCACGAAATGCGCATCACCGTCAACCTGGCTGGACGGCCCGTGCACGCCCGCATCTGGCACGTGCGTGTTGGGCGTATCCCCCTCTTCCTCCTCGACACCGACGTTGATGAAAACGAACCGTGGGATCGCGAACTTTCCGCCCGCCTCTACGCCGGCGATTCAGAAACCCGCATTCGCCAGGAAATCATGCTGGGCATTGGCGGCGTACGTGCCCTGCGCGCGCTGGGCATCAATCCGACCGCCTGGCACATGAACGAAGGCCATTCCGCCTTCCTGACGTTAGAATGCATTCGTGAGCAGGTGAAACAAGGCAAAAGCTTTGATGAAGCCGTCGCGATCGTCAAAAAGCAATCCATCTTTACCACGCATACGCCAGTCCCGGCCGGGCACGACGCGTTTGGCTTTCACCTGGTTGAGCAGTACTTTAACGGCTTCTGGGATGAACTGGGCATTAACCGGGAACGTTTCTTGAGGTTGGGTGGACACGAGGAAGAATGGGGCATGGCCTTCAACATGACCGTGCTGGCGCTCAACCTGTCGGGCCAGTCAAACGGCGTGAGTAAGCTGCATGGTGCCGTCTCTCGCCAAATGTGGCAAGAGGTATGGCCCGGAAAAACGGCGGACGAAGTACCGATTAGCTCCATCACCAATGGGGTTCACGTCTCCACGTGGGTAGCCGGTGAAATCGACAATGTCTTCGACAAGTACCTTGGCCCTAACTGGTTGGAAGATCAAGACACCCAGGCTATTTGGCAGCGTCTGTCTGAAGTGCCAGACAGTGAAATGTGGGAAGTGCATCTTCTCCTCAAGCGCAAGCTAATGAGCTTCCTCCGCGAGCGTGCAAGGCGGCGTTGGGTAAGCGGCGGCAGCGATCCGACCCAGGTCTTAACCAGCGGTACGCTGCTGGATCCCGAGGCGCTGACCATCGGTTTTGCCCGTCGCTTTGCCACGTATAAACGGGCTACGCTCATCTTCCGGGATTTGCAGCGGCTGCAAAATATCCTGCTGGATACCCACCGTCCAGTGCAAATCATCTTTGCCGGCAAGGCTCATCCGGCCGACGAACCTGGAAAATCACTTATTCAACACATCTACAACCTGGCCAAGCATAACCAGGTCGGTGGGCGTATTGCTTTTATTGAAGATTACGACATGCACATGGCCCGCTACCTTACTCAGGGTGTAGATGTCTGGCTGAACACCCCGCGGCGCCCCCGCGAAGCCAGCGGCACCAGCGGCATGAAGGCAGCCATCAACGGCATCCCGAACCTGAGCGTCCTGGATGGCTGGTGGATGGAAGGGTACAACGGCGCCAATGGCTGGGCCATCGGTGATGAACGCGAACTCGGCAACCACGACATTCAGGATGAGTCTGACGCGAACGCCATTTACCAGCTACTGGAAGAAGAAATTGTGCCGCTCTACTATGACCGTGACCGGGATGGTATTCCGCGGGGCTGGGTGGAAATTATGCGGGAGAGCATTCGCTCCTGCGCACCGGTGTTTGGCACCCGCCGCATGATTAAAGAGTACACCACCAATCTGTATGTAACAGCCATGCTGGCCAGTGAAATCGAACCTGTCTAGTAAAAAGACCATGAACCGCTGGCTAAAACGCATTGGATATCTTATTCTGCTGCTTCTGTGGCTTATGATCATGGCGTTCCCGACGTTTGCCTTTTTCCTGGCAACACAAGGGGAAGTACAGCTAGGCGATGAGCCACGCAGCCACGTTCGTTTTTTTATGGTTCAACAAGAAACCAGCAGCGGGGTGGGCGTAGAGTGGGTGCGGAATGCAGCACGGGTTGAAAATTGCACCCGCACCACGCTGCGCTATTTTTTGTGGGAGGGGCGTGAAGCTGGCCAAAACGTGAGCTTTTGCCAATGTTACGATCCCGTCACCGATGCCCCGCTGCCCATCGAGGAGAGCAGTTGTACCCCATGAGTAATATTGCTTTGAAATGGACCGGCCAGGGAAGCCAGATGTTTGTGGGCCGGGATTCGTATGGTCATATCATTGTGTCTGGTTCCTGGCCACAAGAGAATCAAGCGTGGCAGGAGTGGAAGGGCGTCAAGCCATCTGATTTGCTGCTGCTGAGCCTGGCCTCCTGTTCGGCGTATGACGTAGTGCTGATCTTAAGCCGCCAACGCCAGCAGCTAACCAATCTGTATGTAAGCGTTGATGGCCAACAAGCGGCCGAAGCGCCCTACCAGTTCACCCAAATTCACCAGCATTACACCGCTGAGGGGATTGATTTAGACCCACAGAAGGTGGCGCGGGCCATCCAACTCTCGGAAGAAAAGTATTGCTCGGTGGCCGCGACCATTCGCGGGGTGGCCACACTGACGCACAGTTTTGAGATTGTCGCCCAAACTTAAGCGCTGCGGGGGCTGCGTGCAGGCAAGTTTTAGCGATTGAACAAGGGTTCCCTGTGCCCCGGCGCAGGGAATTTTTATTTTGAGAAGCTGATCAAATCAAATTCACATAAGATGCCACAATAAGTTTAGATGTGATACAATGCTGTGCAGCAAGTCAGGTATGTTTGTGTTGCTGCTTGCTCTCTTAATTGAGCTGGCAACAACTGTTTACCCAACCGTTCAGAATTATGAATTCAGTTTCTAACAAAGCGCCATATCCTGGTAACGGCCGTTCCTCAGAATGGGCCGACCCCGCTCCCACCACATTTGTGCCCACGGCCGTTCAGCTGGAACGGGCTCGCTCGCTAAGGCGGTTTAACTTGTGGGCCGTGTATGTGCCGCTGGGAGTGGTGGTAACGGCCGTTCTTGCCCTGCTCATCTACCTGCTTATCATCGCCATCTGGCCCCCATATGAAGACACCCGCATCTTCCTCTCCGGCATTGCCGACATTATCCTCATTCTGTTTATGCTGCCCGTGGTGCTGATCTTTGGCCTGCTGCTGGTCGGCATCATCGGCGGAGGCATCTACTGGCGCAAATCGCGTGAAGAATCGACCGCCCCGGCGCTGCAAAAGCAGTACGGCCGTCTACGCTTGCTGCTCTGGAAAGTGGACCAGAAGTTGAGCGGCCTCTACCGCCAGATTGACCAGCTGATGCCCAAAGTGGCCGGACCCGTTATCCGGTACAATGCCTTTCAAGCCTACGCCAACACCTGGCTTGATCACCTCAAACGACAATTCAAAAGACACGAAGCGGAGTAATAGATGGATCAACAATTAAATTCCAAGTGGAAAACCAACTTACTGATTGTGGGCGCCGTTGGCGGCGCCTTGATTGGGGCCGGGACCGCTTATTTGCTGGCCCGTTCGGCCGAAAATAATCGGGGTGGCCCGCCAGAAATCTCCACCAAAGACCTGCTGAGCACTGGTATCGCCATCATTGGCGTTATTCGCGGCATCGCCGCTTTGGGAGACGGCAAATAAAGGATTGACCGGGCTGCTGCGCCCCAGACAAAACCGGTCTTGCGCATCCCATTGGCAGCACAGCACTCCAGCTTTTGTTACCTTATGAAAAATTTCGACAGGCTTCATGAGGGCGCCTTCATCGAAGGGACCAGTCTGGCAGATAATGTCAGGACCACACACCACAGCCCGTTACTCGCGGCCGTAGAATTTCCGCAATCCCTGCCCATTCTGCCCCTGCGCGGCTTGGTAGTTTACCCGCATACGGCCGTTCCCCTCAACGTCGGTCAGCCCCGATCCATTCGCCTGCTTGAAAGCACCAGCCCGCAAAATGGCCTTATCGGTCTATGCGCCAGCCACGACAAGGACCGCACCGCCCCTGGCCCTGATGAAATTTACCGCGTCGGCACCATCGGCTCGGTACATCGCCAACTGCGCCGCAAAGATGGCACCATCCGTATGCTGGTTAACGGCTTGCAGCGCTTCCGCATCAAGGAATTCATCACGACCGATCCCTTCCTGATGGCTGAAATCGAACCGCTGCCTGAGGATGTGACCGCCAGCACCCAAAGTGTGGCCATGGCCCGCCACCTGGTGGACATGTTCATGCGGCTGGCCGAATACGTGCCCAGCATTCCCGGCGACCTGCTCGCGTCCAGCCTCAACCTGGAAAACCCACTGCAAATGGTTTATACCGTGGCCACCTACCTTCAGCTGGAACTCAACGAGGCGCAACAATTTTTGGAGCTCAATA